>NZ_JBCGFB010000003.1:0-14309 GCF_038752175.1 Nocardia sp. No.11
CGGCCTCGTCCTCGGCGCTCGGGTAGCGGCCCAGGTCGTCCAGGCGGGCGGCGAGGCGGTCGCGCAACCAGGCGGGCGGGGCGGTGCCGCGCACGTTCACCGCGAAATCGAGCATGCCAGGGCGCGCGTCCACGTCGCCGTGGTGGCGCAGCATCGCGGGGTCGACGGAGTCCTGGAACACAACTGAACACCCTACGTGGCGGCGATTCGGCGGCACGGGCGACAATGGCAGGCGTGGGTCAGCTGCACGTGTCATTCATCTGCACAGGAAACATCTGCCGGTCGCCGATGGCGGCGAAGATGTTCGAAGCGCACCTGTACCGTGCCGGTCTCGCGAACCGGGTACGGGTGACCAGCGCGGGCACCGGATCGTGGCATGTCGGCGATCCGGCCGATCCGCGTACCGAGACGACGCTGCGCCGGGCGGGCTACCCCACCGAGCACACTGCGGCCACCTTCGGTCCCGAGCATCGCGACGCCGACCTGATCGTCGCCCTGGACACCGGGCACGACCGGGAGCTGGCCCAGCGCGGCGTCGCCACCGACCAGCGCAGGCTGCTGCGCAGCTTCGACCCGGCCGCCGACGGCCGTGACGTGCCCGACCCGTACTACGGCGACCAGACCGATTTCGACCTGGTCCGCGACCAGATCGAAGCCGCCATCCCCGGCCTGCTCGACTGGGTGCACGCCGAACTCGACGCCCGCGCCACCGCCGACGCGCACCGCTGATGCGCAAACTCACCTTCCTGCTGCGCCCGAGCTGGCTCATCCTCGCGGTGATCGTCGTGGCGTTCGCCTATCTGTGCTTCACCGTGCTCGCGCCGTGGCAGCTGGGCAAGAACACCAGCACCGAGCACCGCAACCAGCTGATCGCCGACTCCGTGCAGGCCGATCCGGTGACCGTCGACAGCGTCCTCGACGGCGACCCGAGCGCGCACACCGAATGGCGCAAGGTCACCGCGAGCGGCACGTATGTCCCGGAGTCGACCGTCCTGGTCCGGTTGCGTCATCTCGACGGCGCCCCCGGCTACGCCGTGCTCAACGCGTTCCGCCTCGACGACGGCCGCACCCTGCTGGTCGACCGTGGCCTGGTCGCCGCCGTCGACGGCACCCGTCCCCCGGCGATCGCCGCGCCGCCGACCGGCCCGCAGCGGCTCGAGGCCCGGGTGCGCGCCTCCGAAGGCGTCGTCGCGGACAAGCCGCCGAGCACCCAGGACGGCTATCGCCAGGTCTACACCGTCGACACCGGGCAGGAATCCACCGTCCTCGGCACCGCGCTGACGCCCATCCCCACCGGCACGGACAAGGGCGGCTACCTCCAGCTCGCCGCGGGCCAGCCCGGCGCCTTCACCCCCAGCCCGCTCCCCCAGCTCGACGCGGGCCCGTACCTGTCCTACGGCCTGCAGTGGCTGGCGTTCGGCATCATGGCCCCGCTCGGCCTCGGCTATTTCGTCGTCGCCGAACTGCGCGCGCGCCGTCGCGACCGCGCGCAAGCGCCCGCGGCACCCGAGTCCGCGACCGTCTCGACCGAGCCGAGCGCGCAGGCCGCGCCCACCACCGAGGCCCGTCTGGCCGACCGCTACGGCCGCAACCGCTGAGTTCCGCGTCTCATTCGGCGAGGTAGCGCAGCAGCACCGCGGTCGCGAAGTGCCGCGTCTCCACCAGCCGGAGCCCGATGCGCTGATCCAGCGCGGGGAACATCGGCGTGCCGCCGCCCAGCAGCACGGGCGAGATGTACACCTGGTACTCGTCGATGAGCCCGTGCGGGATCAGCGAGGACGCCAGGCTCGCGCCACCGACCTCCATCACGCCGTCACCGTCGGCCTTGAGCCTGCGGACCTCCTCGACCGCGTTCGCCGCGACCAGCCTGCTGTTCCACCGGACCTCGGTGAGCGTGCGGGAGAACACGACCTTGGGTTTCTCCGTCCAGAGCCGGCCGAAGTCCCGTTGGATCGGCGGGGCGTCCTCGGGGACGTGCGGCCAGTAGTCGGCCATCAGCTCGTACAGCCGACGGCCGTTCAGCACGATCTCGAGATCGCGGAACCGATCGTTGTGGAACTGGTGCAGTTCGTCGTCGGGTTCGGTCCAATCGATGTTGCCGTCGCGGTCGTTGACGTAGCCGTCCAGGGACACGCCGAATCCATAGATCAGTTTCCTCATGCGGGGTAGACCTCCTCCACGCTCGAAACTCATCGGTCCAGCGAGAGATAGCAGGCTAACCGCGACGCGCGCGCCGCAACACTCCGGCGACCGCCACCGCGACCACCAGTGACCCCAGCTGCACCGCCTCGGACATGCGCACCGCGCGCCGCAGATCGGCGGTGCTCGGCGCGGGCCCGTCGCCGAGCGTCGGCCGCAGTTCGGCACCATGCCGGTACTGGGTGCGGCCGCCGAGCCGGACGCCGAGGGCCCCGGCCATGGACGCTTCCACCACGCCCGCGTTCGGGCTCGGATGCTTGCTCGCGTCGCGCCGCCAGGCCCGCCATGCGGCGGCGGGCGTGCCCCCGACCAGCGGGGCGAGTGCGGCGGTGAGCAACCCGGTCGCCCGGGCGGGCACCACGTTCGCCAGGTCGTCGGTTCGCGCGGCGGCCCAGCCGAACCGCAGGTAGCGCTCGTTGCGGTAGCCGATCATCGCGTCGAGCGTGTTGACCGCCCGGTACCCGAGCAGTCCGGGCACCCCGGCGACAGCGCCCCACAGCAGTGGCGCGACGGTCGCGTCGGAGGTGTTCTCGGCCACCGACTCCAGCGCGGCCCTGGCCAGCCCGTCCGCGTCCAGGACCGACGGGTCGCGTCCGCACAGCGACGGCAGCAGTTGCCTGGCCCCGTCGAGGTCGCCGGCGTCGAGCCGCTCGGCCATCGCGTGCCCGGCACGCGCCAGACTGCGCCCGCCCAGCGCGGTCCAGGTCGCCAGCGCGGTGGCGACCACGCCGCCCCGTGCCGCGAGCACCCCGAAACCCAGCACCGAACCCACCGCGACCACCTCGTGGACCACCCCGGCCCGCCGCTCGTCGGCGTAGGTCACCTGTTCCAACGCCGCTGCCGCGGAGCCGAATCCGGCTACCGGATGCCACCGGCGCGGATCGGCGAACACCCGATCGAGCGCGAACCCCAGCATCAGCCCGACCGCGGTCGATGTCCCCTTCTGCACCCGGCCGAGGGTAGTCGACCGCGGGAATGTCACACCCGTGCCCGCTGGTTCGTCCTCTCTGCGACACCCTCATACACTCGCCCGGACCCGGGCCAGACGACCGAACGGCGAACCACGATGACCGACGTACCCTCGCAGATCGACCAGGCACAGCTGGCCCGCCGTTTCGAAGAACACCGCCCCTACCTGCGCCGACTCGCCTACAGCACGCTCGGCAGCCTCACCGACGCCGAGGACGTCGTGCAGGACGCGTGGCTGCGCCTGCAGCGCCACCATGAGGCGGGCAGGGCGGGCGAGATCGACAACCTGCGCGCCTGGCTCACCACGGTCACCGGTCGGCTGGCGCTGGATCAGCTCGGCTCGGCGCGCGCCCGTCGCGAGCAGTACGTCGGCGAATGGCTGCCCGAGCCGGAGGTCACCACCTGGGACGACCCCGCCGACCGCATCTCCCAGGACGAGCGGGTCACCACCGCGCTGCTGGTGGTGCTGGAATCGCTGTCGCCCGCCGAGCGCACCGCGTTCGTCCTGCAGGACGTCTTCGGCATGACCGGTCCCGAGGTCGCCGAGGTCGTCGGGCGCACCCCGGCCGCGGTCCGCCAGCTCGCCTCGCGCGCCCGCAAGCACGTCGAATCCGGGACCCCGCGGTTCCCGGCGTCACCGGCCGAACAGGAGAAGGTCGTCTCGGCGTTCGCGCTGGCCTGGCGTTCGGGTGATCTGAGCTCGCTGCTCGGCGTGCTCGACGAGAACGTGGTGCTCACCGCCGACGGTGGCGGCAAGGTGCCCGCCGTCCGCCAGCCGCTGCGCGGCGCCGAGCTCATCGCCAAGGCCCTGCTCGGCTGGTACCACGCGCCGTCGGCGTCCGGCGCCTGGGGCCGCGCGGTCCTGGTCAACGGGGTGCCCGGCCTGGTCGTCTTCGACGGCGCCAACACCGGCGTGTTCTCGTTCGTCGTCGACGCAGGCCGCATCGTCGCGATCAATATCGTCCGCAACCCCGACAAGCTCCACGATCTGCCCACCGATGGCGAGCCGGACTGGTACCTGGGCGCGGGCGATTAGCACGCGATCAGGCCTCACGCACTCAGCGAATACCCGTGCGCAGCGGCAACTTCGGCGGAGAGCAGTTTTCCGTCGACGGCAGTGAGACCGGCCGCCAGGCCGGGGTCGGCGGTGCACGCGCCGCGCCAGCCCTTGTCGGCGATCGCGAGCGCGTAGGGCAGGGTGGCGTTGGTGAGGGCGACCGTGGAGGTGTGCGGCACGGCGCCGGGCATGTTCGCGACGCAGTAGAACAGCGAATCCGCCACGGGGAAGGTCGGATCGGCGTGCGTCGTCGGCCGGGTGGAGGCGAAGCAGCCACCCTGGTCGACGGCGATGTCGACGAGCACCGAACCCGGCCGCATCCCGGCGACGAGCTCGTCGGACACCAGCTTCGGCGCCTTGGCGCCGGGCACCAGCACCGAGCCGATCACCAGATCCGCGGCGAGCACGGCCTTTTCGATCTCCAGCGCGTGCGAGGCGAGGGTGCCGACCCGGCCGCCGAAGCGGGCGTCGAGCTCGCGCAGGCGCGCCAGGTTGGTATCGAGCACGCTCACTCGCGCGCCCATCCCGACCGCGACGCTCGCCGCGTTGGTGCCGGCCACCCCGCCACCGAGCACCACCACATCGGCGGGACGGACGCCGGGCACGCCGCCGAGCAGCACGCCCTCGCCACCCATCGGCGCCATCAGGTGATACGCGCCGACCTGGGTGCCGAGCTTGCCCGCCACCTCGCTCATCGGCGCGAGCAGCGGCAGCGAACCGTCGGCGGCCCGCACGGTTTCGTAGGCGATGGCGGTGATCCCGGAGTCCAGGATCGCGTCGGTGCATTCCTTCGACGCGGCCAGGTGCAGATAGGTGAACAGCACCTGGTCGCGCCGCATCCGCGAATACTCCTGCGCGATGGGCTCTTTCACCTTGAGGATCAGCCCGGCCGTGGCCCAGAGCGTATCGGCGTCGGGCACGATCCGGGCGCCGGCGGCGAGATAGTCCTCGTCGCCGAAGCCCGATCCGGTTCCGGCACCGGCCTGCACGAGCACCTCGTGCCCGTGCGCGGTCAGTTCGGTGGCACCGGCCGGGGTGAGCGCCACCCGGAACTCCTGCGGTTTGACCTCCGCCGGCACACCCACCGTTCCGCCTGTTCCCGTCATTGCGCCAGCTTAGGACGCCCACCGACGGGAATCAGGGGGTTACCGGTCGTGTGTCGTCGCTAGGCGGGCGGCGCCGTCGCGGTGGTCGTCACCGCCGGGTCGGGCGCGGCCGTGGCCGAGGTGGTCGCCGGGGCCGTGGTGGTCGCCTCCGGCGTCGTCGCCGGGGGCGAGGTGGTGGTCGGGGTGGGAGCGACCGTGGTCGTCACGGGCGGCACGGTCGTGCCGCACTGGTCGTGCTGGGGGCCGCAGCTGTCGATGCCGCAGATCGGAACGCCCGGCGGGCATCCTTCCGTCGTCATGCCGCATTCGGTGGGGCCGCAGCTGTCGGTCCCGCAGTCCGGTCCCGGCACACAGTTGTGGCCCGGCGGGATGGTCGGCTCGGTGCCGCCCGGCGCGGCTGTCGGCGCGTTCGTCGCGGGTCCCGGCGGGGAATCGTGGCTCGGTCCCGAGGTGCCGCCGTCACCCGGGTTCGCCGAGGGCGGGGTCGAGCTCGTCGCCGCAGTGGTCGCGGTGACCGAGGTCTTCGACGCGGTGGTCGTGGCGGGTCGGTCCGAGCCGGACCCGTTCGACGAACACGCCGACAACGCCAGCACCAACGCGACCAGGGCCAGCAGTAACCGCACCATCGTGCGCGATCGGCTGCCCATCCGTGTGTTCGGCAAGTCTGCTCCTGCGATCGTGGGAAAAACCCGCGCCCGATGATTCGGGCGCGGGTGACGGAAATCGGTGCCGGGTACGGTCGCTCAGACCGCGAAGACCTCGCCCCGCACCGGAATCCGGAGCTGCGCGGCGCGATCGGCGTAGGCGAAGGTGCGCTCGAGGTAGTCCAGCGACTCGCTGAAGTGACCCCAGCCCTCCGCGTGCACCGCCACCACGACGGCGTCACCGAGGACGGCGGCGGCCTCGACGGCGGTCCTGGCGTTGAGCGTGACGTCGCTGTCGCCGAACCGGCCGACATTGGCGGCGCCGATATTGAGCACCGCGACGTCGATCCGCCCGATCCGCTCGACGATCCGCCCGACCAGCTCCACCGACGCGTTGTCACCGGAGACATAGACCGTCGGCTCGCCCGCCGCGCGCAGCACGAACCCGGTCACCACACCGCTGAGCGGCTCGCAGCCCTCGGGACCGTGCAGCGCGGGCACCGCGGTGACCTCGACCTCGCCGATCGTCACGACCTCCCACGGCACCAGCCCGCGCACGCCCGCGATCCGGCCGGCGGCATCCGGAGTGGAGAGCACGGTCGCGACGTCGGCCAGCAGGGCGCGGCCCGCGGTATCGAGGTTGTCGGCGTGCTGATCGTGCGAGAGCAGTACGACGTCGATCGCGCCGATCGACTCCACCGGCACCGCGGGACCGCTGAGCTTGTGCAGCGTGATCGGGCCGGGGTAGTCGCCGGGTTCGTCGAAGGTCGGGTCGGTGAGCCAGGTCAGGCCCCCGTACCGGAAGCGCAGGGTCGGACCACCGATGTGCAGGACGTCGAGCAGGGTGGGGCGGGTGATCGTCTCGGTCATGTCGACAACTGTCGCCGACCGCGACACCCCACGACAGTGGCCTCCAGGCCGACCATCGCTAAGATCGGGCCATGCGTTCGGTGGCGGTCGTCGCGTTCGACGGGATCAGTCCCTTCCACCTGTCGGTGCCGACCCTGGTGCTCGGCCGCTCCGGCACCGGTGTCGACGACGCGTCACCCTACGACGTGCGGGTCTGCGCCGAACATCCCGGAACCCTGTCCACCGCAGCCGGTTTCGACATCACCGTGCACCACGGCCTGGACACCGTCGCCGGCGCCGACATGGTGGTCTTCCCCGGCTGGCATCGCGACCTGGAGGTCTCCCCCGCGCTCAACGACGCCGTGCACACCGCGCACGCGAACGGCGCCCGGCTGGTCGGTCTGTGCCTGGGCTCGTGGGCGATCGCGGCGACCGGCCTGGCCGACGGCCGCGAACTCACCACGCACTGGGCCGCCGCCGAGGCGATGGCCCGCGCCTATCCGCGGGTACGGGTGCGCGCGGACACGCTCTGGACCGATCTCGGCGACGTGATCACCTCCGCGGGCGTGGCCGCCGCGCTGGACTGCTGCCTGCACATCGTGCGCGGCGATCTAGGCGCCCGCGCCGCCACCGATCTGGCTCGCGCGCTGGTCACCGCGCCACACCGCAACGGCTCGCAGGCGCAGTTCATCCCGGTCGCGGTCCCCGCCGAGGACAGCGACGACCCGATCGAGCACGCCATGATGTGGGCGCGCACGCACCTCGAGACCGGCATCGACCTCGATCTCTGGTCGCGCGAGGCGCTCATGTCGCGACGCACCTTCACCCGCCGGTTCCGCGAGCGCACCGGCACCAGCCCGCAGCAGTGGCTGTTGCAGCAGCGCACCGACCATGCCCGGCTGCTGCTGGAATCGACCGACGAGACCGTCGACCGGATCGCGCGCGACACCGGTTTCGGCAGTGCCGTGAGTCTGCGGCACCATTTCCATCGCATGCTCGGCACCAGTCCGGCGGCCCACCGCGCCCAGTTCCGGGGGGCGGCGCAATAATCACCGCATGATCATCAAGGTGTCCGGGTTCGCGCCGGAAATCGACGACACTGCCTGGATCGCGCCGAACGCGACCGTCATCGGCCGGGTGCGCCTGGCCGCCGAGGTCGGCATATGGTATTCGGCCGTGCTGCGCGGCGACCTCGAACAGCTCACCATTGGCGCGCGCACCAATATCCAGGACGGCTGCGTGCTGCACGCCGACCCCGGTTTCCCGCTCACCGTCGGCAGCGGAGTCTCGGTGGGGCACAACGCGATCCTGCACGGCTGCACCGTCGGCGACGACGTCCTGGTCGGCATGGGCGCCACCGTGCTCAACGGCGCGGTGATCGGCGCGGGCAGCCTGATCGCGGCCAATGCCCTGATCCCGGAGGGCGCCCAGATTCCACCCGGTTCGCTGGTCGCCGGCGTGCCCGGCAAGGTGCGCCGCGAGCTCACCGAGGCCCAGCTGGACGGGATCAAGCTCAATGCCGCCGTGTACCTCCACAATCTGGCGACCCATCGCGACGCCGAGGTGTTGTGACACGTCACACTGAGCAAGTGACCAGTAGGGATACCTGATAACATTTGCCCTGCGTATTGCGTCCGGCCATGAGTGTGGCGGCCGGCACCGGGTACGCGAGGTAGGAGGTATCACGGTGGCATACGTGCAGTCCGGTGTGCACCGAGCGGGGGGACGGCTCAGCGTGGCCGATATTGCCGCCCAGCCCGGCGGAATCGAGGCACTCCAGTGCCGGGTCCACGAACTCCGCTCCCGCGGCGTCCATTTCGCGGCGAACGCGATCGAACAAGAGATGGCCGCACTGGATCTGTCCCCACAGGGATAATGGGGCCATGCCCACTGTCTCGTCCATCCTCGCGCGGATACTGGAAAAGCCCGTCACCGACGGGGAGAAGCTGCTCGACAGCGCGCTGTCGGCGTTTCTCGATTTCGGGATCAAACGCACGAGTATGGGCGAGATCGCCCGGCGGGCGGGGATCAGTCCGGCCACCCTGTACCGGCGCTTCGAATCCAAGAACGACCTGGTCGAAGCGGTCGGGGTGCGGGAGGCGCAACGCTATGTGGCCGAGATCGATGAGCGGGTACGGGCGGTCACCGAGCCGGGCGAACAGCTCGTGGAGATCTTCGTCGCGTTCGTGACGACCCTGGCGGGCAACGAACTACTACGCAGGCTGCTCAGCACCGAGCCGGAGGCCATCCTGCCCAAGCTCACCACCGAAGCAGGCCCGATCCTCGCGGTCGGCCGCGGATATCTCGCCGACAAACTGCGCGAACTCCAGGCAGGCGCGACGGTGCCCGACTTCGAACCCGATCTCGTCGCCGAGATCATGGCCCGGCTCGCGCTGTCGCTGGCGCTCACCCCCGACGGCCTCATCCCGCTCGACGACCCGGCCGCGGGCCGCGACTTCGCCCGCCGCACCCTGCTGCCGATGGTCGGCATCCGCGTCGCTCACTGAGCGGGCACGCCGAACGCGGCGGCCACCGCCTCGTCGATGCCCGCCGCCGCCGCGGGGACCCCGTCCTCGAGCACGCCACGCACCCGGCCGACGATCGCGGCCGCGGCCGGGTCCGCCGGATCGGGCAGCGGCAGCCGGGCCACGTACTGGGTGATCCAGCGCCGTCGGCCCGAATACAGCCGGTTGCCGCACACCGCGTCGTAGAATCGCAGTCCCAACGCCGAATTCGCCACGCCCATCAGCAGATACGCGAGTTCGGTCGCCTGCTCGCCGATGCCGAGATCGGTGAGCGAGATCCAGTAGCAGTCCCCGTTGACCACCGCGCCGGAGCGGTCCAGTGCGAACCGCGGACGCTCACTGATATCCGGGAACACCAGTTTCGGCGCACCCCACAGGTGCGGTCGCTGCGGCACCCAGATCTCGAACCACTTCCGCCCGCCGTCGAGCACATACCGGCGACCGGCGAGCACCTCCTCGTGCGACCGCAGATACTCGGCGGCACCGGGGAATTCGGCGAGATCGATGGGCGTGCGGCGCGGCTGCCCGAGATCGTAGGGATAGAGCACCCTGGTGCCGCGATCCCGCCCGATCCGCCACGGTTGCAGATCGTGGTGAGTGATCAACTGCCGCAACAGTTCCGGCTCCGGCCTCGGATCCATCTGATCCCAGCGGTCGGAGATGAACACCCGGTCCGCGGTGGTCTTGATGCCGACGCGGATGCGGGCGGTGTCGCCGAAGGTGCGCCACGTGCGCTCGGCGATGCGGCCGAGCCAGCGGTCGACGGCGGGGCGTGACATACGCCAGGCGGTATCGTCCGGGGCCACGACACTCGACCGGTCGAGCTCGCCGGATCGACTCCGCGCTCCGGCGCGCCGGTCGGGGTCCGGTGGCGCCGGTCCCCGACGACCGCTCCGGAGTGCCGAGGGCGCCCCCGCCTCCATGGAGCCCACGCCGGGTCGAACGCTCGGTCCGCCGCGCCCGATCGATGTGTTGTCCGAGGACGGCGCCGACATCCGAGCACCGACCGGGCCGGTGGACAACACACCCACCTCGACCGCGAACACCCGCCCGCCCGCGCCGACCACGCAGGCCGCGTCCCCGGCCAGCGCGTCGAACAGGTCGGTCGCGCAATCGGGTTCGGCCCCGAGCTCCTCGTAGACCGAGACGTACCGGCAGTCGCACTCCTGGGGCGCGCGCGTCGCGACGGTGACGGCGGGCAGCACCGCGGCCGCGAAGAGCTTGGTGTCACCGAGGTCGTAGAGCTCGGCGGGATGCAGTTCGCTGGTGAGGATCCGGCGCAGATTCGCCCCGGCCCTGGTGGTGAGAAATCGGTTGGCGCACAGCAATCCGAGCACGCCGTCGGCGGCGAGCAGCCGGGGTGCGATCGCCACGAACGGATGGGTGAGGTCGATGCGCCCGCGCAGCCCGAACCGCTTGCTCAGCAGCTGCGCGGTCGACCCGCCGAGCTGCTGGGTCCGCACGTACGGCGGATTGCTGATGACGAGATCGAAGGAACCGTCCGCGATCCGGGTCGACGCGGCGAGGAAATCCCCGGCTCGGCAATCGATCTCGACCCCTTCGGCGGCGGCGCGCGCTGCGGTGTCGCCGACCGCACGCCGGTCCAGGTCATAGCCGGTCAGCCGTACCGTGACGCCGGACGAGGCCAGCTCGCGATGTACCGCCAGCAGCAGCTCGCCGTCACCGCAGGCCGGATCGAGCACCCGGAGCTCGCCGGTGCGCGGTGCGTGCAGCAGCGCCCGTCGCGCCAGGAACCGCGCCAGCGCGGGCGGGGTGTAGTGCCTGCCGTGCCGTTTGCGCTCCTGGGCATCCCGGGCCTGCGAAGCCATGCGCTCGATTCTGCCCCGGGAGGCCGGTGTCGTGCCGCAGGCGCGAGGCCGCGGACCGGTATCCGAGCGAAAAACCGATCGTTACCTGCCGAAACATCATTTCGTCCGGCAAACAGTGGCTCGTGCCACCGATTTTGGGGTTACGCCCGGCCCTGACCCACTCCGAGCTCACCTGGGACGAGGCCCGGCTGGCAGGCCACGCGGCTAGTGGTCGGCATGGAGCCCGGGGGGCACCGATTCCGGCCCGAGCTCGGTCACCGCGGAGACCTGGTTCGCCGAACCGGCGGACCCTGCGACGCCGGCCAGCGGCGGCGGATCGTTCACCGTCGCCAGCGCGCTCGACGCCAACGGCGCGTACACCGACACGATCCGGTCCGGCTGGTACGTCTTCTACACGTGCGCCTGAATTGGGACCAGGGGCTGGCCAATCACGTGCGGTTCGCCGAGATCGGCGGCGCGGGATCGGCATCGGCGTCGCTTTCCGGGTGCTCTCCCGACCTCGCGCCTGAGCGCACCGCGGAACCCGTTCGCACCCGAATTCGTAGGTGCGGGCGGGTTCCGCGTCGCACGCCCGGCTGCTAACGTGGTCTCAAAATGAGACTAGTTCTCCGGATCGACCGAGGAGCCGCGCCATGGCGCCGACCGACCACGACAACGGCGATTTCGCCGCCCTCCAGCGCCTCGCCGACGAGCGCTGGACCTGCAGGCAGTTCCTTCCCGACGAGGTCGACCGGGCGACGATCGACCGGCTGCTGAGCCTGGGCGCGCGCACCCCGTCGTGGTGCAACACCCAGCCGTGGCAGGTCGTCGTCACCGCGGGCGAGGGCACCGAGAGCTTCCGCAAGGCGCTGCTCACCCACATCCAGACCAGCGGCGCCGCACCGGATTTCGAGTTCCCCGCGCAGTACGACGGCATCTACCGGGAGCGCAGGCGTGCCTGCGGCTTCCAGCTCTACGACAGCCTCGGCATCGCCAAGGGCGACCACGAGAACACCATGCGCCAGATGGTGCGCAACTTCGAGTTCTTCGACGCACCCCACGTCGCCGTCGTCACCTCCGAAGCCGACCTGGGCACCTACGGCGCCGTCGACTGCGGCCTCTGGCTCCAGAGCTTCCTCCTCGGCGCCCAGGCCCTCGGCCTCGGCGCCGCCCCCCAGGCCGCCCTGGCCTCCTACTCCCCCTTCATCCGCGAGTACTTCGGCCTCCCGGACCACCGCAAGGTCGTCTTCGGCGTCTCCTTCGGTCACCCCGACCGCACCCACCCCATCAACACCTTCCGCACCGCCCGCGCCGCCCTCCCCGACCAGGTCACCTGGCACACCAGCTGACCTCGCTCGAGATCACCACGCGCTGGGGCGACCGGTTCTCTGCCGATGGCACCCCAGAGCATGGTGCGCGTTTGTCCAGGTGATGGCGTCAGGCGGGCCGGGCGGTGGAGGTGATGCCGGGGCCCGGTTCGGGGACGATGTCGCGGGCGGTGACCTCGGCGGCGCACTCGTCGCAGCTGAGGTGGACGTGGGCCTCGCCGGTGCAGTCACGGTGACGGTATTCGACCGGGGGGCCGTCGGGGGCCATGTAGGTGTCGCCCCAGTCGCGGATGGCCATCAGGATCGGATAGATGGCGTGCCCCTTCTCGGTCAGGCGGTATTCCTCGTAGGCGCCGTCCTCGGCGGGCCGCTTCACCAGGATCTCGTGCTCGATCAGCCGGTCGAGACGGTCCTGGAGCCGACCGCGCGAAATCCCGAGCGCGCTCTGGAAGGCGTTGAAGCGCCTGATCCCGGTGAAGCAGTATTTGAGGATCAGCAAGGTCCAGCGGTCCCCGAAGATCACCAACGGCCGCGTGATCGAGCACGGGACCTCGGCGAGTTCTTCGTAGCGCACCCTGCCATTATGCGCGCCCGTTCCCCGAACGCGCGGCGGCGGACAGGTGCGCACGAAGATCATCGTCGGGTTCGACCGCGGCTGCCGCCGCCACCCGGTCGACGAATTCTCCGGGCAGGTCGTCGCCGAACCACGTGGTCAGGACACCGAGTGCCGCACGCCGCAGCCGCACGGAGTAGCCACGGAGTCCGGCCCACACCAGAGGCTCCCCGGTGCCCGGCGCGGCGCGGCACAGCATCGAGAGCACGGATTCGACAATGCCGTCGCTGTTGCCTTCCGGATCCCACCGGAGGACCTCGGTTCCCGGGCCGCGAGCGATCCGATCGAGCGGGAGCACTGCGCGGGCGAGTCGGGTTCCGCGACGAGTGCCCGCACCGCCGCCACGATCCCGGCCGCCGACGAGGTCTCGTTCGCGAAGTGATGCGTCTGGACACCGTCCAGCACAGTCGAACTCGGAAAGGTCTGCGCGCCGGGCACTTCGTCCGGATACGGATGCCCCTCCCGCGGCCACGGTCCCGGACCGTGCACAGCGGCGAGTGCGAGCGCATCAGCGAGATACGTGGTCTGGTCAGCGGCGGGAGCCGACCACGCGCCGGGGTTCACCGGCAGGGGCGGCCAGCGCCCTTTCCACGAGAATCCTTCACGGCCACACCGTAACCGACTCCCTGCGCCACTTCGCCTGGTCGACAGCGGTTCGGCGGCCGAATTCGTGCGCGCGAAAATCGTTCGGCAACCGGCCGGCCGCGTGGTGGGATCTCGCGGTGATCAAGATCCGACAGTATTCCTACTTCGCGCTGTACAGCGAGACGATGACCGCGGCCGATATGACCGTTCACCTGAGCATGGAGCCGGACGAGATCCGGGTGCTGGGAAGCAGGTCCGCGGAGCATCGCCTTCCCCGGTCTCACAGCTGGCAGATCCACCGGCACAGCCCCGAGAGCATCGACGAACAGATCGAGTACCTGATCGACCGGCTGACACCGGTACTCCCCCGCCTGCTCTCCCTGATCGACCGGCCCGACGTCGGCGCGAGTATGCAGATCGTGCGCCATTACGACGATCCCGATGGTGTCCATGGTGCACCCGGCGGCACAAGTCTGGCCGATGTCCACAACTGGCCGCGTCCACTGGGTTGGCACCTCACGACGGCCGTGCTCGAGTTCCTGGTGGCGACCGGAGCGGAGCTCGATATCGATGAATACAACTGAGGTGGGCGTGAAACGGCCGTGGGGGGGGGGGGGGGGGGGGGG
>NZ_JBCGFB010000003.1:14360-112316 GCF_038752175.1 Nocardia sp. No.11
GGCTCGTCCTGATGCAGGACGAGCCGACGGGGGGGTAGGACTACCGCGCTGGGGTCAGAGCGGGATGTTCTTGTGGTGGCTCTTGCGGGCCGGGGCCGAGGCCAGGGCCGCGGCGATGATGCTGCGGGTCTTGGCGGGGTCGATGACCTCGTCGACGACGCCGATGGCCACGGCGCGTTCGACGCCGCCGGCGATCTGCTCGTGCTCGGCGGTCAGGCGCTCGTGGAGGGCTTCGCGCTCGTCCTCGGGGGCGGCCGCGAGTGCCTTCTTGTGCAGGATGCCGACCGCGGCCTTGGCGCCCATGACGGCGACTTCGGAACCGGGCCAGGCGTACACGGCGGTGGCGCCCAGCGAGCGGGCGTTCATCGCGATGTAGGCGCCGCCGTAGATCTTGCGGGTCACCAGGGTGACGCGCGGGACGCGGGCCTCGGCGAAGGCGTGCAGCAGCTTCGCGCCGCGGCGGACCACGCCCTCGAGTTCCTGGCCGACGCCGGGCAGGTAGCCGGGGACGTCGGTGACCACGATCAGCGGGATGCCGAACGCGTCGCACAGGCGCACGAAACGCGAAGCCTTCTCGGCGCTTTCGGAGTTCAGGCAGCCGCCGAGGCGCAGCGGGTTGTTGGCGAGCACGCCGACGGTGCGGCCGCCGAGACGGCCGAGGCCGACGACCATGCTGCGGGCGTAACCACCCTGCAGTTCCTCGAAGGAGGATTCGCCGTCGACGTTGTCGAGCAGCTCGTGGATGATCGGCTTCACGTCGTAGGCGCGCTTGGCCGAGGCGGGCAGCATCGCCTTCAGGTCGACGTCACCGTGCTCGGCGACGGCCTGATCGAATTCGCCCTGCTCGGCGAACATCGAGACCAGCCGGCGAGCGCGATGCATGGCATCGGCCTCGTCGTCGGCGGCGATGTGGCACACGCCCGACTTCTTGAAGTGTGTGGTGGGACCACCGAGGGTCTCCATGTCGACGTTCTCGCCGGTCACCGAACGCACCACGTCCGGACCGGTGACGAAGACACGGCCCTCGGGCGCCATGATGACGATGTCGGTGAGCGCGGGGCCGTACGCGGCGCCACCGGCGGCGAAGCCGAGCACCACGGAAATCTGGGGAACCAGGCCGGACGCGCGGACCATGGCCTCGAAGACCAGGCCTACCGCGTGCAGGGCCTCGACGCCCTCGGCCAGGCGTGCGCCACCGGAGTGCCACAGGCCGACGACCGGGAGGCCGGAATCGATGGCGGTGTCGATCGCGTCGACGATGTGCTTGCAGCCCTCGACGCCCATCGCGCCGCCCATGACGGTGGCATCCGAGCAGTAGGCCACGGTGCGGACACCGTCGACCTCGCCGATCGCGGCCAGCACACCGGACTTGTCCCGCGGGTGCAGCGGAAGCACCGTGCCGGGATCGAAGAACCGCTGCAGGCGGCCGAGCGGGTCGCGCGGATCGGTCGTCGTGTCGTGAAACGCGGGAGCAATGATGGTCATCGCGTTCGTCTCCTGCCTTCGAAGAAGAGTTGCCGCTGCGGCGGCTGCGTATGGCGAACCGCCGGTGGGGTCGAACCATTCAGTTGGCGCGAACCCCACCGGGGATCGTGAATGCAGTCGATCGGTGCGGCTGTATCAACCAGCCCGACCTGGAGGGCCTACGTGGTGACGCAAGCTGCCTCCTTCGGCCCTTGACCAGGTCGAGCTATGCCCGACCGAAGGCGAGCGCGACGTTGTGCCCACCGAATCCGAAGGAGTTGTTGATCGCGTACTCGATTTCCTGGTGACGGGCCTGCCCGTGCACCACGTCGAGATCGATCTCCGGATCCTGGTTGTCCAGGTTCAGCGTCGGCGGAACGACGCCGTCCCTGATGGCGAGCACGGTGAGCACGGACTCGAGGGCACCGACGGCGCCGATCGAGTGGCCCAGTGCCGACTTCGGCGCGTAGACCGAAGCGTGGTTGCCCACGGCGAGGTTGATCGCGTTGGCCTCGGCGGTGTCGCCGATGGGGGTCGCGGTCGCGTGGGCGTTGATGTGGGTGATGTCCTGCTTGGTCAGACCGGCGGTCTGGATCGCGCGGGTCATCGCCCTGGCCGCACCGGTGCCCGCGGGATCGGGGGCGACCAGGTGGAAGCCGTCGGACGTGATGCCCGCACCCAGCAGTCGAGCGTGGATGGTGGCACCGCGAGCCTTGGCGTGCTCCTCGGTCTCGATGACCATCAGCGCGCCCGCTTCGCCGAAGACGAAGCCGTCACGATCCTTGTCGAACGGACGCGAGGCGCCCTTCGGATCGTCGTTGCGAGTACTCATCGCGCGCATCATGGAGAACGCGGCGATCGGCACCGAGTCGATGAAGCCCTCGACGCCACCGGTGACGACGATGTCGGCGTCACCCATCACGATCATCCGCCACGCGTTGGCGATGGCCTCCGAACCCGACGAGCACGCCGAGACCGGAGTGACCACTCCCGCCCTGGCCTTCAGCTCGAGACCGACGACGGCCGACGGACCGTTCGGCATGACCATCTGAACAGCCAGCGGCGAGATCTTGCGATAGCCGCCGTTCTTCAGCTTGTCGACCGAGTCGATCAGCGCGTCGCCACCACCGAGACCGGTGCCGATCGCGACGCCCAGGCGGTCGGGGTCGACCTCCGGGCTGCCCGCGTTCTTCCACACCTCGCGACCGAGGACGGTCGCCAGGCGCTCGACATACGCCATCCGGCGGATCTCGACCCGGCTCAGCAGGGTGTCGGGGCTGACTTTCAGGTGACCGCCGATACGCACCGGCAGGTCGTATTCCTCGATGAAGGAATCCTCGAGAACGTCGATTCCGCTCTCACCGTTGAGGAGTCCCTTCCACGTCGCATCGACATCACCCGCGATCGACGTGGTCGCCGCCATGCTGGTGACGACGACGTTGGGGAAATTCCCGTTCAAGGTGGAAGGAGTGGTCACTGGTTCAGCCCTACTCGGCGTCGAACTTGGCCTTGAGCTCCGCGGCGGCGTCGGAGTTCTCCGCCTCGAGCTTCTGGATGTAGGAGACAGCGTCACCCACGGTCTTCAGGCTGGCGAGATCCTCGTCGGGGATCTTGACGCCGTACTTGTCCTCGGTCTGCACAGCGATCTCGACCATGGACAGCGAGTCGATGTCCAGGTCGTCGACGAAGGACTTCTCGATGGTCACCTCGGAGGGTTCGATACCTGTAACCTCTTCGATGATCTTGCCGAGTTCTTCGACGATCTGTTCCTGGGTCAGAGCGGCCACTTTGGTGGCTCCCTTCTTGTTCTCATTTGTAGGGGTCTTGTACGGCCGGCACTTCGTCGTGCGCGACCGCCGGGGGGAAAGCTAGCCGGAGATGGTCAGTTCGACCAACGCGGGGAGGTCTTCCGGAGTCTTCAGGGCCAGGTTGGGCGTGCCCTTCAGCTCCCGCTTGGCGATACCGACGAGGGTGCCCGCCGGCGGCAGTTCGGCCACCGCCGAGACGCCCGCCTCGCGAACGGTCTCGGTGCACAGGTCCCAGCGCACGGGGCGAGTGACCTGGGCGGCGAGCTTGTCGATCGCGTCGGCGCCCGAGGTGACCGGCTTGCCGTCGAAGTTCGACAGCAGCGTCCGGATCGGGTCGCTCGGCGAGATCTGAGCGATGGCATCGGCGACAGCAGCCTGGGCCGGGGCCATGAAAACGGTGTGGAACGCACCGGCGACGGGCAATGCGCGGACCCGTGCCTTCTCCGGCGGGTTCGCGGCGAGCTCCGCCAGAGCTTCCAAGCGACCCGCCGCCACGATCTGGCCGACCGCGTTGCGGTTGGCCGGGACGAGATCGAGCTCGGCGAGCCGTGCGAGCACGGTGGCTTCGTCACCACCGAGCACAGCGGACATACCGGTCGGCTCCTGCGCGCACGCCTTGGCCATCTCCCGGCCGCGGATGGCGGCCAGGGTGACCGCTTCGTCGGCAGTGATGACGCCGGCGACAGCGGCCGCGGCGAATTCGCCGACCGAGTGTCCGGCGACGATGGTATCCGCCGGGATCGCCTCGGGGGCGATTTCGGCGAACGCGAGCAGTGCGGCCGCGACGACGAGCGGCTGGGTCACCGCCGTGTCGACGATCTCCTCGGCCGTCGCGGTGGTACCGAGACGGACCAGGTCGAGGCCGGCGGCCTTCGACCACAGCTCGAGGCGGTCGGTCGCACCGGGGAGGGCGAGCCAGGGCGCGAGCATGCCGGGTGTCTGGGACCCCTGTCCAGGGGTGAACAACGCGATCACTCCCTAAGAAAACACTGTGACCCCCGCCGCACGAGATGTCGGCGCGAATGAAGCTTTCGAACGGGTTTTGTAGGGGTCCCACAAAATCCGAGGTGGAGTGTCCCGATCGACCGATTCCCCGATCTCGTTACAGGGGGTCGTAGCCCACTGGGGTAGGCGGTGTTTCTGTGACGGAGGGTGACGATTCGTTATGCGTTCGTGTCAAACGGCCCACGGTGGCCGCGATTCGGAGCACATACGCGTCTCGGGGATTCATGGGATCACGTCCGGTGATCTCGCCGATTCGTTTGAGACGGTACCGAACGGTATTTGGATGGACGTACAGCTGACGCGCGCACGTTTCTACTGCTCCACCACAATCCAGATAGGCGTCGAGTGTGTCGGATAACGAAGATCCGGCAGCAGCCAACGGGAGCACAAGATACTCGTTCAGCGCCTCGATCGCAGCTCTATCGCCCAGCAGGGCGCGTTCGGGGAGCAATTCCGAGGCGTGAACGGGCCTTGGCGCGGCGCGCCAGCCCACCACGGCCTCCATTCCGGCCAGCGCCTCGATCGCGCTGGCGTGCGCGGCGCCCAGCGTCCGCATGGTCGGGCCGATCACCACCGGGCCGTCGGAGAAGACGTCTGCCAGCAGATCGGACAGGAACGGCGAGCCGATCCCGGCGTCGCCGAGATGCCCGCTGACCACCATCACCAGCCGCGCGCCCTGCACGACCGCCAGCGCGGCCCTGCCGTGCCGGGTCGCGATGGTGTGCACCGCGCCGACCGTCGACACGCCCTGATCGGCGGGCGGCGTACCGACGAGCACCGTGGCGGGCGCGGTGGCGTCCCAGTTCAACGTGGCGGCCCGGGAGAGCATGTCGGGACCGGTGTCGCCGCGGACGACCGCGTCGACCACCAGCGCCTCCAGGCGGGTGTCCCACGCGCCGCGCGACTCCGCGGCGCTGGCGTACACCGAGGCGGCCGCGAAACCGAGCTCACGCCCGTATCGCAGCACCGCCTCGGTGAGCGCGACCAACTGCCGGTCGTTGCGCGCCAGCGCGGGCAGCCACTGCTCGAAGAAGTCCATGGCCACCCGGACCATGTCCACGGTCTGGCGCAGCGTCAGCCGCCGCGCCAGATCCTGCGGAATCACCTGGAACGCGTCCAGGCTGAAGCGGATATCGGAATCGGGATCCTGCAACCACTCCAGGAAGTTCACGACCGCCGTCTGCACCAGCATCTGGACGCCCGCGCGCTGCGCGGCGTCCAGATCGGCGAAGAACGGCAGCCGGTCCTGCATCGACCCCACCGCCTCGGTCGACAGCCGGCCCGAGAACTGCTTGACCCGCTTGAGCAGCGTGTCGGGCAGCGGATCACGGGTCTGCCGATTCGGGGACAGTGCCCCGGTCGGCAGGTAGACCTCGTGTTCGCTGGTGCCCTCGGTGATCCGACGGGGCCGCGGCGGTTTGCGCTCCACAGTCCAATAGTCCGCTACGCGAGTTCCTCGGCTGCGTCCGCACTGGGCTTCGGCGCGGCGGAGACGTCGTCGATGCGGTATTTCGCCGCCGCCTCGACCGCCTTCGCCTTGTCCAGCGTGCCGTCCTTGACCAGGCCCTCCAGCACCGCGACCACGATCGACTGCGCGTCGACGTTGAACACCCGGCGGGCGGCCGGGCGGGTGTCGGAGAAGCCGAACCCGTCGGTGCCCAGGGTGATGTAGTCGCCGGGCACCCACTGCCGGATCTGATCGGAGACCGCGCGCATCCAGTCCGTGGCGGCCACGACCGGGCCCTGCGTCGGCGCGAGCGCCTGGGTGACGTAGGGCACGCCCGGATCGGTGTCGGGGTGCTTGAGCGCCTGGATCTCCTTGTCCAGCGCCTCCCTGCGCAGCTCGCCGAACGAGGTCACCGACCACACGTCGGCGGCCACGCCCCACTCCTGCGCCAGAATCTCCTGGGCGCGCAGACCGTCGGGCACGGTCACGCCAGAGACGAGGATCTGGGCGCGGATGCTGCCCTCACCACCGCGCTGGTACAGGTACAGGCCCTTGAGCAGACCGGCCACGTCGAGGTCGTCCGGCTCGGCGGGCTGCTGGTAGGGCTCGTTGTACAGGGTGATGTAGTAGAAGATGTTCTCCCCGGCGAAGGCGCCGCTCTCCGGCGGATTCGTGCCGGGCAGCGGGCTGGTCTCGGGGGTCGTTCCGCCGTACATCCGGCGCAGGCCGTCGCGCATGATGTGCGCGATCTCGAACGAGAACGCCGGGTCGTAGGTCACCACGGCCGGATTGGTCGACGCCAGCAGCAGCGACTGTCCGTCGTTGTGCTGCAGGCCCTCGCCGGTCAGCGTGGTGCGGCCCGCGGTGGCACCGAGGACGAAACCGCGCGCCAGTTGGTCGGCGGCGGCCCAGAAGCTGTCGCCGGTGCGCTGGAACCCGAACATCGAATAGAAGATGTAGAGCGGGATCATCGGCTCGCCGTGGGTGGCGTAGGAGGTGCCCGCCGCGGTGAAGGTCGCGGTGGAACCGGCCTCGTTGATGCCCTCGTGCATGATCTGGCCGACGGTGCTCTCCTTGTAGGCGAGCATCAGCTCCGCGTCGACCGAGGTGTAGAGCTGGCCGTTGCGGTTGTAGATCTTCAGCGTGGGGAACCACGAGTCCATGCCGAAGGTGCGGGCCTCGTCCGGGATGATCGGCACGATGCGCTTGCCGATCTCCTTGTCGCGCAGCAGTTCCTTGACCAGGCGCACCAGCGCCATGGTGGTGGCGACCTTCTGCTTACCCGAGCCCTTGCGCACCGAGCGATACGCCTCGTCGCCGGGCAGCGTCAGCGGCTTGGCGGCCGAGCGGCGCTCCGGCACGAAACCACCGAGCGACTGACGCCGGCTCAGCATGTACTGGATGGCCGGGTTGTCCATGCCGGGGTGGTAGTACGGCGGCAGGTACGGATCTTTCTCCAGCTCGGCGTCCGTGATCGGGATGCGCTGCAGATCGCGGAAGTCCTTGAGGTCCTGCAACGCCAGCTTCTTCATCTGGTGGGTGGCGTTGCGGCCCTCGAAGTGCTTGCCGAGGGTGTAGCCCTTGATCGTCTTGGCCAGGATCACCGTCGGCTGACCCTTGTGCGCCATCGCGGCCGCGTAGGCCGCGTAGACCTTGCGGTAGTCGTGACCGCCACGCTTGAGGTTCCAGATGTCGCTGTCGGACATGTTCTGGACCAGCGCCTTGGTCCGCGGGTCGCGACCGAAGAAGTGGTCGCGCACGTAGGCGCCGTCGTTGGCCTTGTACGTCTGGAAGTCACCGTCGGGGGTGGTGTTCATCAGGTTCACCAGCGCGCCGTCGCGGTCGGCGCCCAGCAGCGCGTCCCACTCGCGGCCCCAGACCACCTTGATGACGTTCCAGCCCGCGCCGCGGAAGAACGACTCCAGCTCCTGGATGATCTTGCCGTTGCCGCGCACCGGCCCGTCGAGCCGCTGCAGATTGCAGTTGATCACGAAGGTCAGGTTGTCGAGCGCCTCGTTGGCGGCCACCTGGATCAGGCCGCGCGACTCGGGCTCGTCCATCTCGCCGTCGCCGAGGAAGGCCCAGACATGCTGGTCGGAGGTGTCCTTGATACCGCGGTCGTGCAGGTAGTGGTTGAACCGCGCCTGGTAGATCGCGTTCATCGGGCCCAGGCCCATCGACACCGTCGGGAACTCCCAGAAGTCCGGCATCAACCGCGGGTGCGGGTAGGACGGCAGGCCGTGGCCCGGTCCGCCGTGGCTGTATTCCTGCCGGAAACCGTCGAGCCGGTCGGTGCTCAGGCGGCCCTCGAGGAAGGCGCGGGCGTAGATGCCGGGCGAGGCGTGGCCCTGGATGTAGATGTGGTCGCCGCCGCCGGGATGGTCCTTGCCGCGGAAGAAGTGGTTGAAGCCCACCTCGTAGAGCGCCGCCGACGACGCGTAGGTGGAGATGTGGCCGCCGACGCCGATGCCGGGGCGCTGCGCGCGGTGCACCATGATCGCGGCGTTCCACCGGATCCAGGCGCGGTAGCGGCGCTCGACCTCCTCGTCGCCGGGGAACCAGGGCTCGTTCTCGGTGGGGATCGTGTTGACGTAGTCGGTGGAGGTGAGCGCGGGGATCGAGACGCGACGCTCGCCGGCGCGCTCGAGCAGTCGCAGCATCAGGTACCGGGCGCGGCCCGGCCCTTCGCGGTCGAGCATGTCGTCGAAGGATTCCAGCCATTCGCTGGTCTCCTCGGGGTCGATATCCGGAAGATACGACGCCACTCCCTCGCGGATCACCCGAACCCGCTCACCGGTAGGTCTGGTGGCGGACTCGGCGCCTGCGGCGGGTGCCGCCGCGGCGGGATCGTTCGCGGAATTCGCTGACACAGAGTGGATCAGGTCGGTCAAATCTGCTCCTCGTACTGGGGGCTGAACTGCTTGTTGGCGTCGCTATCCCCGGGCCTGCCCGCTTGGTGTGCGGGCCACCCGTCACGAAAGTTTCGGGCGCACCTTTCATCCTTACCGAAAAGGCAGCCCGGGTCATCCCTCCCGAGCAGGTACTGCCCGGTATTTCGCTGGACCACAGCCTGACGCTCCCCCAGCGGCCCGTGCCCCGGGCGACAGCGGCGCGAAACCGGCCGCCGCACCACCTCGCGGACACCCCTCATTCATATCACTTCCCTATGGATTCCGGACCGGCCGAAGTCGCAGCGCAGCGCCGATCCACGTGTCCGCGGAATCCACTAAGTTCTGCAGGGGAAGCAACCGAGTGAGAGGGATCGGGGAACGATGAGGCTGCTGGACGTGCGCCGGCTCGGGCTGGTCTGTGCCGCTGTCGCCGTGACCGCGGGCATGGTCGTGGCCGGCTGCGCCGAACAGGTGCCCGGCGCCGCGACCACCGATCCCGCCGAGGTCGCCGCGTACAAGACCTCCGCCGCCGCGTCCGCCTCGGCGGCCGCCGCCGCCAAGGCCGCCGCCGCGCAGACCAAGGCGATCAGCGACAACTGCACCCAGTTCCCGACCACGACCGGTGCGGGCGTCACCGCCTTCAACGAGTTCGTCACCGCCCACGACCGCAACGCTCCCGACTACGCCGACAAGCGCGAGGCGGCGGCCACCACCCTCGACAACGCCGCGACCAAGGTCGAGTCCGGCGTCACCGCCGCGGTGGGGGCGCTGCCCGCCGATCTCGCCGAGAAGTTCACCGCCTACGTCGTCGCCGCGCGCGAACTGTCGGCGGAGACCAGAAAAATGACCTACAGCTCCCAGGTGACCCGGCTCAACGACGCCAGTCGCAAGATCAACCAGGCCCGCACCGCGGTCCACGACGCCTGCCCGAGCCGCTGAATTCGTCCCGCCGACACGCGGCATACGGTCCCAATTCACCCGATCGGCTTGCGCTGCGGCCGATAACCATGTTCGCTTGCACCTATCTACTGTCGGCAGTTTAGGGAGGACACCACCGTGGTCGCCGCGGCGGACGCGCAGAACTACGCTCAGAAGCTTGGCATTTCTCACGGCTTGGTCGTTCAGGAATTGGGCTGGGACGAGGACACCGACGACGACTTGCGCGCCGAGATCGAGGAGGTCAGCGGCGGCGAGATGGTCGACGAGGACTCCGACGAGGTCGTGGACGCCGTCCTGTTGTGGTGGCGAGAAGGTGACGGCGATCTGGCCGACGAGCTGATGGATGCCATCAGCCCGCTGGCCGACGAAGGCTTCATCTGGGTCCTCACCCCCAAGACCGGTCAACCGGGCCATGTCGATCCGAGCGAGATCGCCGAAGCCGCGCCCACGGCCGGCCTGACCCAGACATCCACCATCAGCCTCGGCAGCTGGACGGGCTCGCGCCTGGTCCAGCCGAAGGCACCGTCCAAACAGCGCTGAATCCGCCGTTCGCTAAGGTCTCAGCCGGACGAGAACGCTCGGCTGAGACCCGACACGACGGAGGATTCGCTGTATGCCGCTAGAGGTTGGCACTCTCGCGCCGGACTTCACGCTCAAGGACCAGAACAACCAGCCTGTCTCGCTGTCGGATTACCGCGGCAAGAAGAACGTCCTGCTGGTGTTCTATCCGCTCGCCTTCACCGGCATCTGCCAGGGCGAGCTGTGCAAAGTGCGTGACGAACTGCCCAAGTTCCAGAACGACGACGCCGAGATCCTCGCGATCTCCGTCGGCCCCCCGCCCACCCACAAGATCTGGGCCGCCGAACAGGGCTACCTGTTCCCGCTGCTGTCCGATTTCTGGCCGCACGGCGCCGTCACCCAGGCCTACGACGTCTTCAACGAGAAGTCCGGTTACCCCAACCGCGGCACCTTCGTCGTCGACAAGTCCGGTTACATCACTTTCGCGGAGATGAACGGGCCCGGAGAGGCCCGTGACCAGGCGGCTTGGGAGAAAGCGCTCGCCGCGCTAGATTCATAAACCGTCACCGCCGGTTCCCGCCGGCGGTGCCAGGGCGTATAGCTCAGCGGTAGAGCACTGGTTTTACACACCAGCGGTCGGGGGTTCGATCCCCTCTGCGCCCACAGAAGATGTTGCAGGTAGACGATCCGCTCGCGGCTTGCGACGTATGCCCCACGTCGCCCACGTGGGGCAGAGAACCCCAACTTTACGCGCTGCTCCTAGAACTCCGGGTCCACAGTCCGTAGCAAACGAGCAGGTCGCTTATCCGCTGTTGGTCGCGCCAGACCTGCGGGTCGTCCGGGTCAAGGCCAGCGGCGATAAGAGCTTCACGGTCGACAGCGTCCATTCCCATGTTCAGGTTGGACGGCGCTCATGTCTGGACGGTTGCGGCGGCGATCTGACTGTCCACTGTTTGACGTCACCGCGGAGTCAGCGCCCGTGGCGAACACCACTGCTCGACATCGAGGCGGCCGCGCCCGTTCGCAGTCGCCACGCTGCATGAAACTCTCGCAATCCAAGCGCCGCGGACGGGGCTTCTTGGCCGGGCGCCGCAGCCACTTCGCGGCCTGTACACGTTCCGATGCTCTACACGGACCGATTCGATCAATGCGGGAAGTGCCAGCAGAGCCACGCTTGTCGCGCGCTGCGAGTCGCAGACCGAACCGATTGGTCATAGTGAGGTTCTGTGGTCAAAATGACGTTGTGGACCTTGCTGGAACGCAGACCGGTGAACACGTACTCCTCGCCGCAGTCGCCCACGCGCGCACAGAGTTCGGCGAGAATTTGGCAGCGTGCTACGCCATCGGAAGCCTCGCCCATGGCGGCTTCGCACCGCTCGTCAGCGACGTCGACCTCGTAACCGTGCTGAACGATGGCGATGCAGAGGTAAAAGAAGGAATTCTCCGTGTCACCGATGCCGTCCGGCAGCAGTTCGAAAGCCCACTGGCGCAGCGACTGTCCGTCTTCTGGTCCGACTGGTCCGGCGTTCGATCCGGCGCCGGCCCGACACATCGACTCCCCGCGATCGACCGCCTGGACCTGCTGGAGTCGGGCCGATTGCTGTATGGCCAGGACAATCGTCAACCGGCCACCGTGCCCACCCATAACGAATTGATCATCGACTCGGCAGAATTTGCGCTGAGCAAGATCGACGAAAGCTACCGCGCGGATCTGCACCATCCGTCGCGACTTGTCGCCGCAGGCACACGCGCGGTCACCAAGAAGACACTGTTCCCGGTCAGGTTCCTCTACACCCTCGCTACCAGCAAGATCGGCCGCAACCAGGACGCGATCGAATGGTACCGAGGGCGGTCCTATCAACTGGTGCAAGCGGCAGCTCGGTGGCGAAACGAGGGGCTCGACGCAACCGCTGATGCACTGCTCGCCGTCCATCTGAACGAGTTGTATATCGAATTCGTCGACGCCTACATCGACGCCGCCACAACTCTGAACCAAGCCGACTACACGCTGCGACTCATCCAGCTCCGTGGATACCTTGTGAAGGAAGCCGAGAATGGTCGGTGACCGATTCCTGCATGACACTCGGCGTCCCACCGCAATCGCCAGACACGAACCGCGCCACACTGCGGTCGGCTTGACTTTCCCACTCCCCACCTATGTGCGCACCGTCTACGTCGTGACGCATCCGGAAGCGACGCACCACGTCGACCATCTGGTGGGCGGCTGGTACGACTCCGCGCTCACCCCCGCCGGACTGCGTGACGCCGAAGCGATCGCCGCCGCCGTCCGCGCGCGCATCCCCGCCGACGCCGAGGTCGAGTTGTACTCCTCCGATCTCCGGCGCACCGCGCAGACCGCCGGCGCCCTCGCCGCGCGACTGGGAGTTGTTGCGACCCTGGACGACCGACTCCGCGAGAAGTCCTACGGCGAAGCGGGTGGGCGCCCCCAGCGATGGCTCGACGACCGCTTCCGCCCACCCCCACCCGTCGGCGACCGCATGAACCACGACGAGGGCATCCCCGGCGCCGAAACCAAAGCCGCTCTCGCCCACCGCATCTACACCGTCATGGACGACATCCTCACCAGCGACTGCCGCCACCAGGTCATCGTCACCCACGGCGGCGCACTGACTTTCGTCCTCACGTCCTGGATCCGCATGCCCCTCGAGTCAGCGGGCTACGCCCACTTCCACGCCACCCCCGGCGGCATCACCGAACTCCGCGAAGACCCCTACTTCCACAACCGCCGAATCCACACCCTCGACGACACCCGCCATCTCGCCCCGCGATGAGCAGGGGCGGATCAGGCGCCGGGCATGGAGCAGCGTGGCCCGCGGTGATGGTGTGGGGCACGCTGCGATCCGGTGCGGGACTACGAGGCGACCTTGTCGCGGTCGGCGACGGTGAGGGTGCAGACGCCCCCGTCGCAGGAGCGCCGCAGCTTGCCTCGGGACAGGGTCTGCATCAGGCCGATCGCCCAGCAGGTCGGGCAGCCGCGGAGGGCGAACAGGCCGACGGGCAGGAGCAGGAGGCTGAGCAGGCCGGTGATCGGGATGAGGGCGACGGAGCCGGTCAGGGCGAGGAAGCCCAGGGCGCCGCGCAGTAGGTGGACGGGCACCGAGGAGCTCGCGTAGTCGGGCGTGTCAGGTTTCGTTCCGGTCATCGTGTCCTCCTGGATCCGGGTGGGTGACGGTGTGCAGGGATTCCCGGACGGTCGCGCGGGCGCGGTGCAGGCGGGATTTCATGGCGCCGGTGCTGAGGCCGAGGGCGTCGGCGACCATCCGCCCGCTGTAGCCCTGGATGTCGCGCATGATCAGCACCTGGCGCTGATCGGCGGGCAAGGCGGCCACCGCGGCCGCGACCCGGCCCGCTTCCAGACGCTGTAACACCTCGTCCTCGGCGGAGGCGACCGCGGCGATCTCCGGCGACACCGGCGTACGGTCCCGCATCCCCTTGCGTGCCCGTCGCAGGCACTCGTTGCGCACGATGCGGAACATCCACGACGCGAGCGCCCCGGAGGCCCGCAGCATCCCGATCTTGCGATACAGGATGATCAGCGCCTCCTGCGCCGCGTCCTCCGCGTCCTCCGGGGTGGCGCACAGAGATCGCGCGAAGCGCTGGATGTTGGGGTGCGAGCCCGACACCAGCGCCGCGATCGAATCGACGTCACCGCCCTGCGCGGCGACGATCAGCTGATGGCCGGGCCAGCTCGCCTCAGCCACGCCCGGCTCGTTTGCGCCGCACGACGACCATGCACGTGCACAGCGCCACCAAGCCGACGACGATACCGATTCCGATGAGCACGACTACCTCCGTTTCCGTCCCGACAGTGTGTCGGGACATGGATAAGAGGCGCACACCGCGCAAAAGGATTCAGAAACCCGCTCGCGGAGGCCGACGGGCGGTGACCAGCCACGCGCGCGAGTCGAAGTACACGCCGTCCCCGGAGTGATGCGCGTCGAGCAGTGCCCGCAGCCGCTCCCGCGCCGCCTCGGCGCCCTCGACCCCCAGCCCGGCGATGATGTCGCGGAACTCCACCAGCCGCAGCACATTGTCGAAGGCGGCCGCGCTGTCCCGGCCGTAGTAGACGGGCTCGTGGACCTCGGCGAACGCGATATCGGTGAATCCGGCGGCAGCCAGGACGGCTTCGGTGACGGCCGGATCGGCGAGTGCGAACGCGCCGGGCCCGTCGCCGGCGATCGCCGCCTCGGTGGTGAGGGTCTCGCGGATCACCGACGTCCACTCGTTGCGGTCGCGTCCCTGCCACACCAGCAGCACGAGCCGTCCCGAGGGACGCAGCGCGCGACCGATATTGGTGAACGCGGCCACCGGGTCGGCGAAGAACATCGTGCCGAACCTGCTGATGCACACGTCGAAATGCCCCGGCGGGAAGGGATGTGTCTGGGCGTCCGCCAGCTGATAGCTCACATTGGCGAGGTCGACGCTGAGCCGACGAGCGTGTTCGAGCATCCGCTCCGAGACGTCGACGCCGACCACCGTCCCCTCGGCGGCGGCGCGTGCCGCTTCCCGCGTGGTCTGCCCCGCACCGCACCCGATATCGAGCACCCGGTCATGCACCCGCACCCGGGCGGCGGCCCGGAAGTGGGCGTTGTGCAGACGCAATTCCGCGTCGTAGTCGAATACCTCGGCAGGCTTGTCCTCTGGTGCTGTCACCGGATCCCCTCCACACTCGACCGGACCGTCGCGCACCCGGTCCGCCGTCTGCGACGCGACCGGCTGTCGAGTCGCCCCCGCCCCAGCGTAGAGCGTCGGATCGGTCTCGCACGGCAGCGACGTCGAACGGGCTCGCGTTCCCCGGACGCGAGTCGGTGCGTGATCCGTCGAGATCGGCGACGCGGTGGCCGGGCCTGCCCGGCCACCGCATCCGTTCACTAAGGCGTCGAGTAGCCGATGAGGGCGCCGATGCCCGCACCGATCGGCACGGTGACCAACGCGCCGACACCACCCAGGAAGAACCCGAGGACCGCACCGATGCCCGCGCCGATCAGGGCGCCGATGCCGGCGTTGTGCTGCTTGCGGGCGAGAGTGTCACTCGCCTCGTCGACGAAGGACGCCAGGTTGTCGGTGACGAAAGCCGGTGCGGCGACCGGCCGTAACGTGACCGACTGCCCGTCGGCGGCGATGCCCGCGGCCAGGTCGACCTCGCCGGCGCCGGTGACGAGGCGAGTCGGCACGGCGGCGACCACCCGGCCCGCCCGATCGGTGAGCGTGACCGCGCCCCCGGCGAGCTGGAACCTGCCGTCGGCGACGGTGGCGGTGAGTCCGGAGCCGTCGGCGAGCGGACTCGCCGTGAACGCCACTCCCCCTTCGACGCCCTGGACGGTCGGAACGGCTGCTGCTGGTCCGGCGTGCGCGGTGGTGGCCGCGAGGCCGAGAGCCCCTACCGCGAGAACGGCGACCGTGCCGAATCGTCGTGCGCTGGAACTCGTTCGAGACGAGAAAAACATCTTGCCCCTCCAGTCTGCCCGCCCAGATCGGCGGAACATCCTCTGCTGGACCGGATCTCGATCCGCCGACATTTTCGCATCGTTAACGATCAAGTGGAACCCCACCTGCGGTGATACCGGAAAAACATCACCGGATCGGCCCGAATTCAGGTGAGGTTGTGTTCGTAGGCGAATGCGGCGGCGGTCCGCGAAGTCGTCGCCGATGCGGTCGCCGCGATCGACGATGAGGAACGGCTGTCGCGCCCTCCGCAGCGCGCTACCGGTCGCCAACCCGGCTTGACCTGCGCCGATGATGAGGGTGTCGATGTACTGGATGGTCATGATGGTGTCCTTTCGTCCTGGATTCCGACGCTAGGGAGCCACCCGCCGCCGCCGCATCGGCCGGATCACCCATTCGCCGGATGCTCGGTCTGGGTCGTTTCACGCACACGCTTTCCGCCGCGCGCCGCAGGCCCGCCTACAGTCGTGGACGGCATCCACCGCGCGGAAGGACTGGTCGAGAGATGGCTGTGTGGCGGCGTTCCGGCGCTCGGGAGCGCCGACGGGAACTGATGCGCGACGCGCTGGACGGCCTGTCCGTCGGCGACGCGCTGGGCGCGCAGTTCTTCCTCATGGGTCAGTCGATTCCGGAGCTGCGGGCGGGACGGCCGCCGGCGGGACCGTGGGTCTGGACCGACGACACCGAGATGGCGGCCTGCCTGGTGGCCGAGCTGCACGTGCGCGACGAGGTCGACCAGGATCGGCTGGCCGCGGTCTTCGCGCGGCGCTGTGATCCAGCGCGCGACTACGGCCACGCGACGGTGACGACGCTGCGGCGTATCCGCGAGGGCGCGCATTGGCGGGCGGCGGCCGGCGCCTCGTTCGGCGGGCAGGGATCGTGCGGCAACGGCGCGGCGATGCGGGTCGCGCCGCTGGGCGCGTTCTACGCGCAGGAGCCGGAACGGATTGTCGCCGAGGCGATTCGGTCGGCGCAGGTGACACATCTGCATCCGGAGGGTGTGACCGGCGCGGTGGCGGTGGCAGTGGCGGCGGGCGAGGCGGCACGAGCACGGTCGACCGGAATGCGGCCCGGCCCAGGGGAATTCCTCGCGACGGTACTCGAACGCCTCGAACCCGGCGAGACGACCCGGGCGCTGCACCGAGCCCGTGCGCTGCTCGGTGTTTCCGTCGCGGACGCGGTGCGCGAGCTGGGCAACGGCTCGCGGGTGACAGCGCAGGACACGGTGCCGTTCGCGCTGTGGGCCGCGGCGACGCATCTGGCGAACTATCCCGCGGCGATCACCGCCTGTATCGAAGCGGACGGCGATCGGGACACCACCGGCGCGATCGTGGGCGGGATCGTGGCCGCCTACACCGGAATCGGCGACCGACCCGGGGTGATCGGGGTGCCGCCCGCGTGGCGGTCGGCACGGGAACCGTTGCCCGCCTGGCTGGATCCGCGCGGGCGCGGGCGGTGAGGATCAGACAGGCGTCTTCGCGTCGACCCGGACCAGGTCGTAGCGGCGGCTGGAATGGTCCGCGGGCGGGTCGTCGACGGGTGTGACCCGCACGGTCAGCTCGTAGTCGTAGCCGGGCTCGTAGGTGAACCCGGCGATGCCCTCGGAGAACAGCTGCCAGCGCTCGTCGGGCGAATACCGGATCTGCAGACAGCGCATCGGCGCGACGCCGACGCAGTCGACCTGCTCGGGCGCGACGAACATCCGGACGGTCTCGTCCCTCACCGCGGGCTGCTCTTCGGCGGGACTCCCACAGCCGAGGACACCGACGGCGAGCATCGCGCCGAGCGGGAGGAGTCGTCGCATCAGGGTGTCCTTCGGCCGCCGGGATCAGGTGTCCCGTCAGGGTAGCTGATCGGTAACCATGACTCGGTCGGACGAGCGCGACCGACGGCGAGAAGGCCGAAAATCGGTACGTGCCGCCGACGAATTCCGTTGGCAGAATGGGTTCCTCATCGAGTAGTACCGGAGGGAAATACATGACCATCCTGGTAACCGGGGCCACCGCGAACATCGGCCGCAAGGTCGTCGACCACCTGCTCGCCGCGGGACACACCGAGGTCCGAGCGCTCACCACCAACCCGCGCAAGGCCGCGCTGCCCGCCGGCGTGCAGGTGGTCGAGGGCTATCTCCGTCGCCCCGAAACGCTGCCCGCGGCGTTCGAGGGAGTGCAGCGGATGTACCTGGCGCCCACCCCGGACAATGCCGCCGAGGTCCTGGCCCTGGCCCGCGCGGCGGGCATCGAGCACGTCGTCGATCTGTCGGGCGAACCGGAGAGTTGGTGGGGCACGGTGTGCACGGCCGTCGAGGACAGCGGCCTGGCCTGGACCCACCTGTGGCCGGCCGACTTCATGGAGAACACGCTCACGTGGTCGCAGCAGATCCGCGACACCGCCACCATCCGCGAGCCGTACCCCGACGCCGCGACGGCCCCGATCGCCATGGACGACATCGCCGCCGTCGCCGCCACCGCCCTGCTCTCCGATTCCCACCGGGGCCGCGCCTACCCCCTGGCGGGCCCCGAGGTCCTCACCCGCACCGCCCTCGTCGCCCACCTCGCCGCCGCCCTGGACCGCGACCTCACCTTCCGGCAGTCCACCCGCGAGGAGACCATCACCGCCCTCACCCCCACCATGGGCGACAACACCATCTGGTACGTCGACAACGTCCTCACCGGCTACACCCCCGACCCCACCACCCTTCCCCTCACCAGCGTCCCCGACATCACCGGCCGGCCCGCCACCACCTTCGCCCAGTGGGCCACCACCAACGCCCCCCGCTTCCGCACTCCCTGACCCAGGTCATCCGGTCCGCGCGCGTCGCTCGCCGAGCCGCCGACCGCCATACCGGGACAACCCGGCGACCCATCTCGCCGGCCGCATCGTCATGGGTGTCGAATTGCGTTGCGTGAGTCCCGATCCGTGGACGACCATCGGAGCGTGGACACCGAACATCCCCCGGCGCTGCGGACCGGGATCGTGCCGCCCGATCGGGTCGAGGTCGGGGATCTGGTGATGCGGCGGTGGCAGGTCGGGGATATGGCCGCCGAGTTCGCGGCGATCAGCGCGTCGTTCGAGCAGTTGCATCACTGGATGGAGTGGGCGGCGCAGCCGCCGGACTTCGAGGAGATGGCCGCGACGCACGCGCGGTTGTCGGCCTGGCCGACACCCGACGGCGGGTTCAACTACGGCGTCTTCGATCGCGCGGGCACGGTGCTCGGAGTGGTGGGTCTGCACGATCGGGTCGGGCCCGCCACGCTGGAGATCGGCTACTGGTGCCACTCCGAGCACGTCGGCCGCGGGGTGATCACCCGCACGGCAGGCGCGCTGACCACCGTCGCGTTGAGCCTCCCCGGCATCGACCGCGTCGAAATCCATTGCGACGCGGCCAATCTCCGCAGCGCCGCCGTGGCCCGCCGCCTCGGCTATCGACTCGAGAGCACCGGCCCACGCGCCGTGTGCACGCCCGGCGAATCGGGTCGCGGGATGCGCTGGGTCATGGACCGCGCCACACCGTAGCGCCCGCGGTGTGGCGTGGGCGGATCAGGCGCGCCCGAGCCACTCCTTCACCAGCTTGGCACCGTCCGTCTTGCACATGGCCTGCACGATCTTGTAGTTGCTCGGATTCACGAGCGTCTTGTACCCGAGCTGGTCCGCCAGCTCGGGCAGCGTCGATTTCTGGGTCGGATCGTCGAGCGCCAGGAACTGCGCGCAGGTCATCGTCGTCAGATCTCCGGCGGGCACCGGCGCGCCGGACGTGCTCGCCTTGGTCGAGGGTGCCGCGGTCGACGCCGCCGCGCTCGACGATGCCGGTGTCGCCGTCCCCGCCGTATTCCCCGAACATCCCGTCAGCGCCAGCACGGCACCGACAACCACGATCGCCCACCCGAATGTCCCGCCCCCACGTGTCATACCGACGAAGGTAGCAGCGTCGAGGTCCGCGCGAGGATCGAGCGCTCAGCCCACGTCGCGGCGCAGCCAGGTGACTTCGGCGCCGACGCAATCGGTGCCCTGCCGGAACGCCTCGAGGTCCTCGTCCCACGCGGTGCCCAGGGCGCGGTCGATCTCGGCGGACAGGTCGTAGGTGCCGTGGCCGCCGAGTTCTCGCGCGGCCTGGAGTAAGGCACGTAATCGCATCTCGCCGAGCATCACATCGCCGTTGGCGCCGGTGGAGCCGTGCCACAGGCCCAGCGCGGGGACGAAGCTGTAGCGTTCGCCGTCGACGCCTTCGCTGGGGTCCTCGGTCACCTCGAAGCGCAGAACCGGCCAGGCGCGCAATGATTGGGCAATCCGCGATGCCGTGCCGACGGGACCGATCCAATCGCTGCTGGCGCGCAGTTGTCCGTCGGCCGGTTGCGCGGTCCAGCGCAATTTCGCGGGCGAGGAGAGCGCGGTGGACAGTGCCCATTCGACGTGCGGGCACAACGCGGCGGGCGATGAGTGGATGTAGACCACACCCGCCGTCGCATCAGCGAACTGACTCGATGCGCGCACTGCACAACACCTCCAGCCTCGACAAGGAGCGTCTTCCCCAACGACCCGTCGGACTGGCGTGGCCCGAGTGTACTGAAGTGTTCGGTGTTACGGGTGTTACTTCACAGCGTGTTGTGTGTCTCTGCGATCACGGAATCGCTGAATTTCGGCCACGCCGCTCGAGCCCAGTCGCCGAAATTCTCGTCGCTCAGGGCGATCGTCGCCACCCCTATTTCCGGGTCCACCCACAGGAAGGTGCCGGACTGCCCGAAGTGTCCGTAGGTCCGCCCGGAATTGACGGATCCGGTCCAGTGCGGGGATTTCCCGTCGCGGATTTCGAATCCCAATCCCCAGTCGTTGGGTCGCTGGGAGCCGAATCCGGGCAGCACTCCGTCCCGGCCCGGGAATTGCACCGAGGTCGCGTCGGCGAGAGTTTGCTCCGATATCAATTGAGGTGTCAGCAACTCGGCGGCGAATCGAACCAGGTCGTCCACGGAGGCCTGCGCCGCGTGCCCGGCGGAACCGTGGAGAACGGCGGTGCGCATTCCGAGCGGTTCGAAGACCGCCTCGTGCAGATACTGCGGGAAAGCGATGCCGGTGCTCTCGGTGAGGAAGTCGGCGAGCAGTTCGAAGCCCGCGCTGGAGTAGATGCGCCGGGCGCCGGGCGCGGCGATGACCTCGGGGGTGGCGAAGGCGACACCGGAGGTGTGGGCGAGCAGATGACGCACGGTCGATCCGGGCGGCCCGGCGGGCTGATCGAGTTCGACCGCGCCTTCCTCGAGCGCGACGAGCGTGGCGTAGGCGACCAGGGGCTTGGTGACCGAGGCGAGCCGGAACACCCGCGCGGTGTCGCCGGTGGTCGACACGCCGCTCGCGGTGAGGACCGCGGCGGCGGCGTTGGCGACCGGCCAGTGCTGGATCTGCTCGAACGAACGCATATCGGCAGCGTACGAGACGCCGCTACGATCGAGTCACCATGAGTCCCGCACCATCGATCCACGGCGACGTGGCGGCCGGTTTCGGCCCCGTCGCCGACGCCTTCCGCCGCAACTTCACCCAGCACGGGGAAATCGGTGCCGCCGTGGCCGTCTACGCAGGTGGCGAGCCCCTGGTCGACCTGTGGGCCGGCCATCGCGACCGCAGGCGCGAGGTGGCCTGGGAGCGCGACACCATCGTGCCGGTGTTCTCCTCGTCGAAGGGGATGTCGGCGTTCACGATCGCCACGGCCGTCTCGCGCGGCCTGCTCGACTACGAGCAGCCGGTGGCGAAGTACTGGCCGGAGTTCGCCGCCAACGGCAAGGACGAGATCACCGTCCGGCAGCTGATCGACCATCAGGCCGGGCTGTCCGGGCTGGACCGAATCGTGAAATTGCGTGAGCTCACCGACCGCGACGCGCTCGGCGCGCTGCTGGCCGAGCAGAAGCCGGCGTGGCAGCCCGGCACCCGGCACGGCTACCACGCCCTGACCCTCGGGCTCTACCAGAGCGAGCTGCTGCGCCGTGTCGATCCGGCGGGCCGCAGCCTGGGCCGGTTCTTCGCCGAGGAGATCGCGGCTCCGGTCGAGGCCGACCTGTTCATCGGGCTCCCCGAGTCCGAGCCGATGGAGCGCGTCGCGGAGCTGTCGGCGACGAAGGGCCTCGACATCCTGCGCTACGAGCTCGCCGACATTCCCGTGCGGATCGGCGCCGAGGTCTACGCCAAGCGGGGGCTTTCCTACGCGGCGCTGACCAATCCGCGCCCCGGCGCGCCGGCCCGCGCCGCCCGCCGGGAATTCCTGGAGATCGAGTGGCCCGGCATGAACGGCGTGGGCAACGCCCGCGCGCTGGCTCGCGTCTACGGCGCGGCGGCCGGGCGCACCGGTGCCCTGCCGATCAGCGACCCGGTCCTCGACCTGCTGGGCGCGGCCGACACCGCCGACGACGTTCCCGCCGACGACCTGGTGCTGCACACCAAGAGCCGCTATCACCTCGGCTTCCGCAAGTCGCGCGGCAGTTTCCGCTTCGGCTCGGACAAACGCGCCTACGGCACCACGGGATTGGGCGGCTCGTTCGGCTTCGCCGACCCGACGACGGGTCTGGGCTTCGGCTACAGCATGAACCGGCTCGGCATGGCGATCCTCGACGACGTGCGCAGCCGCAACCTGCGCGAGGCCGTCGTGCGCTGCGCTGGCTGACCTCGGCGCGCACCGGGGCAGTTCCCACCGGTGCGCGCCGACGGCCGATCAGTGTCCGGCGACGCCGCTGATCTCGTTCGGCGCCGACGCCAACGTCACGCTAGCCGTGACCTTTCCGTCCGCCAGGTCCACCCGATGCACCTGCTTGGTCGCCGGGTCCGAGACGTAGGCGATCGAACCACGCACGAACAGCGCGGGCCGGGCGTCCTGCCAGTCCAGCGGTTCCTGCCAGCTGCCGAGCACCGGAATGGTCCGGGTGACGGTGCCCGCGACCGGGTCGATGACGTGGATCTTGCCGTCGGTGCCGAGCACCAGCGCCTCGCCCTGCGGGCCGCGACCCAGCGAGCGGAAGGTGTAGCTGGTGCCGATGTCGATCAGGCGCAGGGTGCCGTCGGCGGTGTTCACCAGCGAGATGCGCTGCGGCCGTTCCAGTTCGGCGTCCTTGTCGACCTTGTAGTCGCCGAGCACGATCGGCGAGACCGCGCTGCCGGACATGTTGCCGATCCGGCCGTACGGATCCGGGCTGGCGACCTTGGTGAACGTCCCGTCGCGGTAGACGACGGCACCGGTCTGGCAGCCGATCACCACCGCCTCGTGCTGGGCGGTCGCCTCACCGTGCACGCCAGGGCAGTCCTCGTTCCTGGTGATTTCCTTGCGGTTCCGGTCGAGCGCGACGGCGCCGACCCGCTTGTCCTCGGTGCCGAGGGTCACCACCAGCTCGCCGTTGGTCAGCTGGATCGCGACGCCGTGGTGGGGCGCGGCCGCCCGGTAGACCTCGGTCTTCGGCGTGCCCTGCGCGAGTTGGTCGGAGTCGAAGACGGTGACCTCGCCCGACCCGTCGGCGAACAGCACGGTCTTGCCCGCATGCCGCACCACATGGCCGGGCTTGCTCGCGGGGAATTCGGTGCCGGTGAATTCCCGGTCGTAGGCATCGAAGACGCGGAATCCCGCCTTGGTCGACACCATGAGGTGGTCCTCGTCGCCCGCCGGGTTGAGCCGGTTGTATCCGTCGAGCTTCACCTCGCCCTGCTGAGTCAGGGTGGCGCCGTCGAGGACGTAGATGCCGCCGTTGTAGGTGAGCGCGATCGGTTCCGCGCCCGGCGTGTGCTCGTGGTCGTGGGCGGCGTCGTCCGTGCCGCACCCGCTGAGCGCGACCACCGAGGCGAAGACCCCGGACAGGGCCACCAGCGTGGTGGTCCGTGACCGACTGTGCATGTGCTGCTCCATTTCTCCTGCGTGAACTACGTTGTGGGCCCGGCCAGACCACGGGCGATGGCCTCGGTGTTGGCGCGGGCCATCTCCAGATAGGTGGCCGCGCCACCACCGGGCGCGGTGAGCGATTCGGTGTGCAGCGCGATCACCTGCACGTGCAGACCGGTGTGCTCGGCGAGGACGCGCGAGAGCCGATCGGGCTGGGCGGAATCGGCGAAGATCGCGCCGACGCCCGCGGCCCGGATCGCGGCGGCGAGTTCGTCGAGATCGGCGGCGCTGGGTGCGGCCAGCGTGGTGCCGCTGGGGATTACCGCGCCGATCACCCGGAACCCGAATCGCTGTGCGAGATAGCCGAAGACGTGGTGGTCGGTGACCAACTGCCTGCGTTCGGCGGGGATCACGGCGAACCGGTCGACCATCCACCGGTCGAGCCGATCGAGTTCGGCGAGGTAGCGGTCGGTGTTCGCGCGCACCGCGGCGGCGTCGATGTCGTCGACCCGCGCGAGGACTTCCGCGCTGATCGCCTCGACGGCCTTGCGGACCCGCTGCGGGTCGGTCCAGAAGTGGGGGTCGGGCTTGCCCGCCGACTCGTCGGAGGTGTAGGCGAGCGGGTCCACCCGCTCGGCCACCGCCACCGTGGGGACCCCCGCCTCGGCCGCCGCCCGCACGTGCCGGGCCACTCCTTCCTCGAGGCCGAGCCCGTTGTGCACGACCAGCGCCGACCGCTCGATGTCGGCCGCCTGCCGGGCCGAGATCGCGAACGAATGCGGATCGGCGCCGGCCTGCATGAGCACCGTGACCGGCACGGCGTCACCGACGACCGCCCTGGTCAGGTCGCCGAGGATATTGGTCGTCACGACGATGCCGGATCGGTCGCTGTCGGTCGAGCAGGCGCTGACCAGCGCGGTCAGCACGGCCACGACGAGGGCCACCACCAGCGCGGTCGGCCGTGACCTCCGCCCCTCCGGGCGACGGCGCCGGACGCCGATCAGCAACTGCCGCCGCGCAGCCCGGTCACCGTCGCGGGAGCGGAGTTCGCCTGTCGGCCGAGCCCGATTCGCGTTCACAGTCCGGTCTCCACGATCAGCGTCGGTGCGATCTCCACGGGGAGGGTGCGCGCCAGGCGGAGGTTGTCGTTGTAGGCGATCTCCGACACCGTGCGCGCGCGAACGTCGTTGACGTAGGCGCGATTCGGATCCACGTGGATCGTGGCCGTCTCGACCGCGCCGTCGGTCAGCTGGAGCTGCGCTGTCTGCGCGCCGGTCACCGGATCGATGCCGTGTAGGACGCCGTCGCGGGTGAGCACCAGCAGCGACGCGCCTTCGCCCGCGGTGTTCACCGCCACCGCGTCGGCGATCGGCGTCAGCGTCCAGGACTTCGCCCTGATGTCGAGCGTCCAAACACCGGTACGACCGGCGAGCGCGGTCAGCGTGGTGCTCCCCGGCCGATGGGTGAAGGCGGTGGCGCGCTCGGCGGACGACGCTGGGTACGGGATCTTCTCGCTGACGAACGCACCATCGCGTCGGGCCACCACGAGCGCGCCGTCAGCACAACCGAACACGACCCCGCGCCTGGTCACCGCCTATCCGCGCGGCTGCGCGCACGTCGCGGGCTGCGCTTCCCCGGCCGTGCCGTCGCGCCCGCGCACCTCCACGCGTCCCGCGCGGTCGACGACGATCAACCGCTCCCCGTACGGCACCGCGACACCCGGGATCGGTCGCGGCTCGCCCACCGTCCCCTCGCCCAGCGCGACACGATCGAACACGATCGTGTCGCCGCCGTCCGAAACGACCGCTGTGACAACAGGATCGCTGTGCGCCGAGAGCACCGCACCGCTCGACCGGGGCGCACCGCCGGGCTCGGCCGGTGTCTTCGGTCCGGCCGCGCCGCTCGGCTCGCCGGCACCGGTCGCCGCCGGGAAGTCGGTCGACCCGACCACACGGATCGGCGCGCTGTAGTAGTGCCGATGATCGCCGTGATCGACCGTCCACGCCCCGCTGTCGACGATCGACAGCCGACCACCGGCGGCGACGAAACCGAATCGGCCGTCTCCGGCGAGTCGGACGCCGTTCGCGTCAGAACCAGTCGAATGTGTTTGCGGCGAATGGGTTTCCTTCGCGTCGAGGGCGGTCACCTGTTCGGTGAGCAGATCGACGACCCGCACCTCCCCCGTCCCCGCGTCGGCCACGATCACCCGCGTCTGCGGCTCGGCCATCTCCTCGGCTCCCGCGACGAACCCGTGCGGCGTCTCCTCCACCACCGCGGACTCCCCCGACCCACAGCCGACCAGTGGCACCGCGGCGAGCGCGGCCACCGCGGCGGCACCGAGCCGACGCGCGCCGAAGCGGTCCCGCAGCGCGGCGACGATCGCCGAGAGGAAGAACGAGCCGACCGCGACGGCGGCGATCGTCGCGCCCGCCGCGGTCTCCGCGTGCCACGAGACGAGCAATCCGACGGCGGTCGAAGCCGCACCGATCAGCGCCGCGCCCATCATGACCACCGGAATCCGGTCCGACCAGTACAGCGCCGCGGCCGGTGGCGCGATGAGCAGGCCGAACACCAGCAGCGTGCCGACGACGTGGAACGACGCCACGATCGCCAGCGTCACCAGCCCGATCAGGGCCACCTGCGCGAGTTTCGGCCGCAACCCGAGCGTATGGGCTTTGCGCGGATCGAAGGTCGAGGCGACGAACGCGCGGTGCCCGAGTACCGCCACGATGAGCGCGATCACCAACGCCGCACCGAGGTACACCAGGTCTACGGCCCGCACCGCCAGCACGTCACCGAACAGGAACCCGGTCAGGTCCACGGCGAACGATTGCGAGCGCGACACGATGATCACTCCCGTGGCGAGCATGCCGACGAACAGCAGCCCGATGGCGGTATCGGGTGCGAATCGTTTGCTGCGTCCCAGCGCCGACACCCCGAAAGCCATGGCGGCGCAACTGATCGCGGCCCCGAGCAGCAGGTTGCCACCGAGCAGGGCCGCGACCGCGACGCCGGGCAGCATGCCGTGCGACATCGCGTCCCCGAGAAAAGCCATGCCGCGCACCACCACCCAGGTTCCGGCGAGGGCGCACACGCACGACACGAGCAGCCCACCCCACAGCGCGCGTTGCACGAAGGCCACCTCGAACGGGGCGAACAGCCAATCCATAGCGCGGAACGATATACTGAAAATGATTATCGTTTCAATTGAGGTGAGATGCAGCACACAGAGGACAGCGCGATCGAGATCGAGCATCTGACGGCGGGCTACGGCGCCACACCGGTGCTGTGCGAAGTGTCGACGAGCATTCCGCGCGGCCGGGTGACAGCGATCGTCGGACCCAACGGTTCGGGGAAATCGACGCTGCTGGGCGTCCTGGCGGGCACCGTGCCGATCCAGGCGGGCCGGGTGACGCGCGACACCACGCGACGACCGGCAATCGTGGTGCAGCACACCGCGATTCCGCCGACACTGCCGCTGACCGTCTGGGACACGGTGGCCATGGGCCGGTGGGCGCATCGCGGACCGTGGCGACGCCTCACCCGCGCGGACCGGGCGATCACGGACTCCTGCTTGGAGCGGATGGATCTCACCGCGTTGGCAGCGCGGCGGCTCGACACCCTCTCGGGCGGACAACGCCAGCGCGCCCTGCTCGCCCAGGCACTGGCCCAGGAGTCCGATCTACTACTGCTCGACGAACCGGCGACCGGCCTCGACGCGGCCTCGCAAGCCACTATCGCCCTGGTCATCACCGAGGTCAGCGCGGCTGGGGTCACCGTCGTCCAGGCCACCCACGATCCGTCGGAGGCGGCCAGGGCCGATCATCTGCTGGTGCTCGCCGAGGGGCGGATCACCGCGGGTCGCCCTCGCGAGGTGGACGCCCGGTCGTAGAATCGCCGGGCATCCGCTCCACCCGCTCGCCCGCGCAGCAGGAGGAATCATGGCCGCGACACCGATCTCCGTGGACGCCTACCTGGCCGATCAGCCGGCGGCCCAGCGCGCCGCGCTCCAGCGGATCCGCGAGACGATTCATCGCGTGCTGCCGGAAACGGGCGAGAAGATCAGTTACGCCATCCCGGCCGTCACCCTCGACGGCCGGGCGTTCATGTCCTTCGCCGGATGGAAGGAACATGTGAGCGTGTACCCCATCCCGGACGGGGACGAGGCGTTCGACCGTGCCATCGAGCCCTACACCGCGGGCCGTGGCACCCTGAAATTCCCGCTCGGGGAACCGATTCCGTACGACCTGATCGCGCAGGTCGCGGTTCGGCTCGCCGAGCGGGAACGGCGGCGCTGACTTACCAGTCGGCTTCGGTGAAGCGGATGATGCCGCGAATGTTCTTGCCGTCCAGCATGTCCTGGTAGCCCTGGTTGATCTCCTCGAGCGAGTAGCTGCGGGTGACCATGTCGTCGAGGTTGAGCTGACCCGACTTGTAGAGCGACAGCAGGCGCGGGGCGTCCTGGCGGGCGTTGCCGCCGCCGAAGATGCAGCCCTTCACCGTCTTCTGCAGCATGGACAGCAGGAAGCTGTTCATCTTCACGTCGCCGGCGTCCATGCGACCCATCGAGGTGACGACCAGGGTGCCGGCCTTGCCGGTCAGGATCAGGCCCTCTTCGATGTAGTCGCCGTGCATCTCACCCATGGTGAGGATGACCTTCTCGGCCATCCGGCCCTCGGTGGCCTCGATCATCGGCATGATCGCGGCGGCCATGCTCTCGTAGGTGTGGGTCGCGCCGAACTTCTGCGCCTGCTCGCGCTTCCACGGGTTCGGGTCGATGGCGATGACCTTCGACGCGCCGGAGAGCACCGCGCCCTGCAGCGCGCTCATGCCGACGCCGCCGATGCCCGCGATCACCACGGTCTCGCCCGGCTTCACCTCGGCGACGTGGGTCGAGGAGCCGAAGCCGGTCGGCACGCCGCAGCCCACGAGGCAGGCGACCTCGAACGGGATGGTCGGGTCGATCTTCACGACCGAGGTGTGGTGCACCGTCATGTACGGAGCGAAGGTGCCCAGCAGGCACATCGGGATGACGTTCTCGCCACGCGCCTGGATGCGGTAGGTGCCGTCCGAGATCGCCTGGCCCATCAGCAGACCGGCGCCCAGGTCGCACAGCGCCATGTTGCCCGCGACGCACGCGGGGCAGCGGCCACAGGCCGGGATGAACGACAGGATGACGTGGTCGCCCACGGCCAGGTCGCTGGGGCAGTTCGGGCCGAGCTTGGTGATGACACCCGCGCCCTCGTGGCCACCCATCACGGGGTAGCCCGGCATCGGCGTGGCGCCGGTGACGATGTGATGGTCGGAGTGGCACATGCCCGCCGTTTCCATCCGGATCTGCACTTCACCGGCGACGGGATCGCCGACCTCGATCTCCTCCACCGACCATTCCTGATCGATGCCCCACAGGATCGCGCCCTTCGTCTTCATGTCCGGTCGACCTCTCGCCAAGCTTGTGCCTCGTTGTGACTGCACTCACCCTAACGAAGAATCGGCCAATTCTGAAACACGTTCTAGAAATTATCCGAGAAATATCTATCCGCGCACGTCATGGACGTGATGGACGAGGTCGTGCAGGAAGTATCGAGCCAGCGACGTGACCGTGAACAGCGATCCGTCGCTGCGCGCGCCCCGCGCGCCGAGCCGATCGGCGGGCACCGCGGCGAAGGCGGCGGCGATCCGCTCGGCGGCCGTCGCGAGTTCGGTCGCCACCACCGCCGGGTCCTGCCGGTCGTAGCGGTCGGCGACGGCGGTCGCGTCCTGGTCCCAGTTCTCGAACCGCGCCGGCTCGGCGCCGTCGGCGGCGAGCATCAGTGCCAGCCGGGTGTCGAAGATCCGGCACACGTCGCGCACGTGGGCGCCGTATTCGAGCACCGACCAGGTCGCGTCGTCGGGGCGCACCCGCGCGTCGTCGCGTTCGAGAGCGGCACCGATGCGCGCCGCGCTGTCGACGGTCCGGTCGGGCACCGCCGCGTAGGCGATCGACTCGGCGTCGAAACCACAGTCGGGACAGGCGCGTTCGAGGACCCAGGTCCAGTTCTTGGCGTCGGGAACGATCATGTCCACAGCCTAGAATGTCCGCATCTTGCGATCCATCAATATTCCGCCAACCATCGGCGAGATCCGGGCATCACACGGTCAGCTGCCGGGCCTTCTCGAACAGTTCCAGGGTCACCGCGTGCAGGAAGTCACCGACCGGCTTGGGCGCCTTGCCGGCGAAGGCGCGGGCGTGGGTGCCCTCGAGCACGATGCCGAGCTTGAAACAGGCCAGCACCTCGTACCAGGTCACCGCGCTCAGATCGCGCGCGGAGAACCGACCGTAGTGCTCGATCATCTCCTCGGGGGTGGGCAGACCGCCGACCGTGCCCAGGGTGCCCATCAGCCCGGCGCCGACGGTGCCCGGCACCGGCCGGGTCGCCAGCTGCCAGCCCAGGTCGAGCAGCGGGTCGCCGATGGTCGACATCTCCCAGTCCACCATCGCCGCCACCTGCGGGCTGTCGTAGTCGAACATCATGTTGGCCAGGTGACAGTCGCCGTGCATGATGCCCGGGGTCCAGGTGGTCGGGCGGTGGCGTTCGAGCCAGTCGCCGACCTGCTCGACGCCCGGAATCCGCGGCCCGGGGTAGCCCTCGTTGGCGGTGTAGGAGTCGAGTTCGCGCAGCCAGCGCGGCACCTGACGCTCCAGGAAACCCTCGGGCTTGCCGTAGTCGGCCAGGCCGAGCGCCTGATAGTCGAGCTCGCCGAGGCGGGCGATGGCCTCGACCGCGGACAGACCCATCTGCCTGCGGATCTCCGGGTCGTGCGCGTGCAGGTCGGGAAGTTCGGTCTGCGGGTTGAAGCCGTGGATCGGTTCCATCAGGTAGAACACCGCGCCGATCACCGTCTCGTCGTCACAGGCGGCGATCACCCGGGGCGAGCGCACCTCGGTGTCGTCGATCGCGCCGAGCAGCCGCGATTCGCGACGGATCACGTCGTTGCTCTTGGCGCGCAGATGCTTGGGTCCGCGGCGCAGCACGTACTCACGACCGCCACGGGTGAAGCGCAACATGATGTTCTGCGTGCCACCGCCGATCGAGCTGACCGCGCCGACCTCGCCGGCGGGCAGGCCACGCTCGTCCATCCATCGGCCGATCGCCGCGAAATCCGCGATCGCCGGGTCCACGTCGACCGGTTGCGAAACAGACATGGCGATCATTGTGCCCGAGGCGAGTCGTCCGTGGGCCCGGCGTAGGGTTTCTGCCACGATGCGCACGCTGTTGATCGACAACTACGACTCGTTCACCTACAACCTCTATCAGCTGATCAGCGAGGTCAACGGGAACGAGCCGATCGTCGTGCGCAACGACGAGGCCGCCGGGCCGGCGCTGGACGGTTTCGACAATGTGGTGATCTCGCCCGGCCCCGGCCGCCCCGATCGCGACCGCGACATGGGGATGTCGACGGCGGTGATCGCGGAGTCGACCCTGCCGCTGCTCGGCGTCTGCCTCGGTCACCAGGGCATCGTGGTCGGCGCGGGCGGCACGGTCGGCCGGGCGCCGCAAGCCCGGCACGGGTTCCTCGATCGGGTCGTGCACGACGATCGCGACCTGTTCGCCGGTCTGCCGCAGGACTTCACCGTCGTGCGGTATCACTCGCTGGCCGCGCAGGAGCCGCTGCCGCCGGTGCTCGAGGTGACCGCCTCGACCAGCGACGGCGTGATCATGGGGGTGCGCCATCGCGAGCGGCCGCAGTGGGGTGTGCAGTTCCATCCCGAGTCGGTGTCGAGTGAGTTCGGTGCGGCGCTGCTGCGCAACTTCGCCGATCTGACCAAGGCGCGCACGCACAACGGCGCGCCGGTCGTCGTGCGCGGACCGCGCGAGCAGCCGCGGCGCCCCGCTCTCGGACGTCGATTCCGGTTGCGGCACAGCGTGATCGAGCGGGCCATCGATACCGAGGCGATCTTCCTGCGCCGCTACGCCGAGTCACCGACCGCGTTCTGGCTCGACAGCGAACACGTCGAGCCGGGCCTGGACCGGTTCTCCTTCCTGGGCGACGCGACGGGTCCGCACGCGGAGATCGTCGGGTACCGGGTGGGCGAGGGCGCCGTCACGGTGACGGACGCCGCGGGCGTCCGCACCGTCCCCGGGACCGTGCTGGACTATCTCGACCACGAGCTGCGGCACCGGCACTGTGATACCCCCGGCCTGCCGTTCGACTTCGCCGGCGGATACGTCGGCTATCTCGGCTACGAGATCAAGGCCGACTGCGGCGCGAGCGCGGTCCACCGCTCCCCCACCCCGGATGCCCAGTGGATCTTCGCCGACCGGCTGATCGTCGTCGACCACGAAGCCGGCCACACGCATCTGCTCGCCCTCACCGAGCACGACCCCGCCTCGGCGGATCGCTGGCTGGCCGAGACCGCCGCGGCCCTGGCCGATCTGCCGACCTGGGTCAATCCGGCCGACCTGCCCGTGCCCGCCGATCCGGACGCCGTACCGGCGCACCTGGTGCGTGGGCGCGAGCGCTACCTGGCCGATATCGCGGTCTGCCAGGAGCGGCTGCACGCGGGCGAGTCCTACGAGATCTGCCTGACCGACACGGTGGCCGTCGCCGCGGCCCCCGACGACGGGCTCGCCTTCTACCGACGGCTACGCCGCTGCAATCCGGCGCCGTATGCCGCGTATCTGCGGTTCGACGGGCTCGATGTCGCCTGTTCGTCGCCGGAGCGGTTCCTCAAGATCGACCGCGACCGGGTGGTGGAGAGCAAGCCGATCAAGGGCACCGCGCCGCGCGGGCGGACCGTCGCCGAGGACGAACATCTACGGCTGTCGCTGGCCGACGATCCGAAGACCAGAGCCGAGAACCTGATGATCGTGGACCTGCTGCGCAACGATCTGGGGCGGGTCTGCGAGGTCGGCTCGGTGCACGTACCGGAGCTGATGGCCACCGAAACCTATTCCACCCTGCACCAATTGGTGTCGACAGTGCGGGGGACGCTGCGCCCCGACGCCGGAGTGATCGACTGTCTGCGGGCCTGCTTCCCCGGCGGCTCGATGACCGGCGCGCCCAAGCTGCGCACCATGGAGATCCTCGACGAGCTGGAAACGCAGGCGCGCGGGATCTATTCGGGCACGATCGGCTTCCTCGGCCTGGGCGGCACGGCCGACCTGAACATCGTCATCCGCACGGCCGTGCGCTTCGACGACGAGTGGCGCATCGGCGCGGGCGGCGCGATCGTCCTCGATTCCGACGCCGAGGACGAGTACGCGGAGATGGTGCTCAAGGCCGCCGCGACCTTCCGTGCGCTGGCCTAGCGACGCGGACGCTTGCCCTTGCCGAGGTCCGGCGGCGGTTCCTCGCCGGCCCGGCCGGTGATCCGGCCGAGCAGCCCGACGCCCGGCAGTTTCGCCAGCGCGCCGAAGAGATCCTCGCCCAGTGAGATCATCGCCTCGAGCCTGGGCAGCAGCCGGTCGTAGGTGGCGAAGACCGGGTCGGCCAGCGCCAGGGTGCGGTCGAGCCGGTCGATGGTGCTGTTGAGCCGGTCGACCGCGATCGACAGGTTCTCCACCAGATCCGGCAGCTGGGCGGCCAGCTGGGCCGAGGCCGGAGGCAACCGCACCGCCGCGTCGAAGGCGTATCCCGCCGTCTGCTGCGCCGCATCGATGGCCTGTCCCGCCGCCGTCTGCGCCGCCCCCACCGCGGCCTGCGCCGCCGAGAGCAGGTCGGCCCCCGGCACCTTGCGCACCTGCGGCTCCGGCGTGGGCTCCGCAGCGCGTCCCCGCTTCTTCGGGTTCGTCATGCCACCACTGTGCCGCACCGAGCACGCCCACGCAGGGATGCGCCCCACCCGTGTCTGCGGGCCACTGCTCATAACCGTCGCCCCAACTCGCCCGCAGTCGGCCGTCGCGGCCGTCCCGACGATCAGGCGCCGTGGCGCAAGCGACGAAGGAGCAAGCCACGGCGGCCGATCGGCGGGACCAACGGGCCGCGACCTCGAGCGCGCCGGCGCTCCAACAACCCTGTCGGTGGGGCATGACATCATGCGAGCACCATGGAACTCCGCAAGGGCGCGCACGCGCCGGTCCCGACATCGCTTCTCGCCGTGGTCCTTTCATGGCGGTCGGCGCATGCCGTCGACGCGCACGCGCTGCTGGTCACCGAGTCGGGGCTGGTGCGCGGCGACCGGGATTTCGTGTTCTTCAACGCCCCTCGGCACGCCTCGCAGGCGGTGACGCTGGATCAGGAGCCCGCGCCGGGCACCGCGCGGCTGAGTGTGTCGCTGCCGCGGACCGAGGCGGAGGTGGCGCGCATCGTCGTCAGCGCCTCGCTCGACGAGGGCACCTTCGATCAGCTGACCGAGCTGACGCTCACCGTGCACGCCGCCGACGGGCCGGTGGCCCGGTTCGCGCTGGACGGCATCGAGGACGTGCAGGCGATGATGTTCGGCGAGTTCTACCGGCGCGACGGGCAGTGGCGGTTCCGGGCGATCGGGCAGGGCTGGTCGGGTGGACTGGCCGGGCTGGCCACTGAATTCGGCGTCACCGTGGACGAACCGGGCGCGGATCGCGCGGCGGCGCGGCCCGCGCCGGCGATGTCCGCCCGCGTCGCCGATCGGGCGGAGTTCGCCCACGGCGCGGAGGGCGACGCCCCGGCGTATCCCGACGACGCGCGCATCGATCCGGCCGAACCCGGGCGTGCCGGACGCGCACAGTCGCGCCCGCCCGCGCTCACCCGCCGTGTCATCGATGTCCCGCCACCGCCACCGCAGGACCCGGAGCTCGCCGACTGGCATCCCGACCCACAGGTCCCCGACCAGTTGCGCTGGTGGGACGGCCACGAATGGACCACCAGCACCCGCAGGCACGTGCAGGACAACCGCGCCCGCTGCCCCCGCTGCGACACCCCGTTGCGCCGCAAACTCTTCGGTGGGCACGGCCAGTGCCGGTCGTGCACGGGCGAGATCGAGGAGTTCCTCACCCACTGGCGCACCCGCGCCCGCCGGGTGCTCACCGGCCCCGGCACCCTGTCCGAGGACTGGATCGAGGTCTGGGCGGCCCTGCGCTACCAGCGCATCGACGAGGAGCGCGGACGCGCGGTACTGCGCGATGCCGGACTGACCCAGGTGGAGCGGATGGTCGCGTTCGCCTTCGCCGACGGCGAGGTGTTCGCCGACGAGCTCGACGCGTTCGAGCACGTGGTGAGCGAGCTGGCGCTGTCGGGCCCGCTGGTCGAGGACCTGCGGCGCCGGATGCACCGGGGCCGCACCCTGTCGCGGCTGCGCGCGGGCGAACTGCCCACCATCGATACGCCGGGCCTGCACCTGGATCCCGAGGAACGGGTGCACCTGGACCTGCCCGCCGTGCACATCAGGATGCTGGCGCGCGGCCCGCGCAACACCGAGGGCCGGTTGATCGGCAGCTCCAAGAAGCTGCGGTTCGTCGGCGACGGTACCGGCATCGAACTGCCGTGGAACCGGGTCGTCTCCGTGCATCCCGAACACGGCACCGTGGTGCTGGCCGCGACCTCGGCACGCGGCGGCGCCACCTTCGGCGTCACCGATCCCGACTATGTGGCGGCCGCCCTGGAAGGCGCGCTGCGCGTGGCGAAACGCCTGGTCCTGACGCCGGGTCAACGGGACAGCCGCAGCATCCCGCAGGACGTGAAAGCCCAGGTGTGGCAGCGCGACGGTGGTCGCTGCGTCGAATGCGGCGACGGCCACTACCTGGAGTTCGATCACATCATCCCGCTCAGCCGCGGTGGTGCGACGAGCGCGGCGAACCTGCAGATCCTGTGCCGGGCCTGCAACCGCGCCAAGGGCGCTCGGATCTAGCCGAGAATCGCGTTCATGATCGTGCCGCCGCTGGTGGCCACCACGCCGCCGATCATCGCGCCGGCGATCATCTTCGGCGACTCCATCGCGCTGCCGTTCCACTTCTCCCAGGCGAACTTGCCACCCGCCACGGTGATCGCCAGCACGCCCGACAAGATCATGAACCAGGTCAGGTACTGGACCATCTGCATGATCTTGTCCGACAGCGGCGGCGCCTCCGGCGTGGGGTTGCCGACCTGCGCGAACGTCGTGACAGTCTCGGCCATCGACGTCAGAATGATGCTCATAGCCTGCTCCCCTTTTCGCGTGATGCGAACTGCGTTCCAGCACTGCCGTATTCGGACGAGTCCAGGATAGGGGCGCGAACCCCCAGCACGCCAACAAAACCGATCGGTCCGCTGCGGGTGGGCGGCTGCGGCACCCGATTCGACCGGATAACATCAGCGTCAGCAGTTCATCGCCGTTCCCCCCGAGTACCGAGTGAGAGCAAACATGATTCTGGCCGCCGTCACCGATACCCTGGCGCAGATCGGCAATCCGACTCCCGAAGCACCCCCGATGTCGGACAAGATCTTGCAGCTGGTGCGCTACTTCACCTGGTTCATCCTGCTGTCGGGCGTCATCGCCATCACCTACGCCGGCGGCAAGTTCGCCTGGGAGAAGTGGACCGGTGGCGGACTCGAGTCGCCGAAGATGATCGCGGGCGCGATGATCGGCGGCGCGGTCGCCACCAGCGCGGGCACGATCATGAACGCCATGCTCTGACCCCTGTCCGCTCGGCGCGGTCCGGACAACTCCGGGCCACCTCGACCGGCAAGGCATCGCGACCCGAGTTCTCTTGTTCGGCAAGAGAACTCGGGTCGTCTGGCGTGCGAGGTCTCGAGTGTCGGCACATGGCAGCTACCTCCTTTCGTGCGCTGGGGCCGCGCGGCTAGGCGGCGAGGCGGTCCAGGAAGGCGAACAGGTTCTCGCGGACCCGCTGCGCCTTCTCCTCCGGCGTCAGATCCTCGCGATACCGGCTGCCCAGCGCGGGCCGCTTCTTGTTGCGGGCATACAGCGAGCAGGCCAGATCGGTGCAGATGTAGCTGCCGATCGTATTACCGCGCCGTCCCGATTCCCCGGCCTTGTTCGCGGTCATCAGCGAGACGCCGCCGCCGGTGTGGGTGGTCAGGCAGAACGCGCACATCTGCGTCTTGCCCGATCCGCCGGTCTCGTGCCGCAGGGCGACGCTGACCAGCTCGCCGTCGCGCGGGACCGACAGATAGCAACGACCTGGGTACGAGGGATCGGTCCAGCCGAGGAAGTCGAGGTCGTCCCAGGGACGAGCGTCGAGGTCGCGCGGCACGGACAGGCGTTTGGCGTCGCCCTTCGAACAGTTGACGAACGACGACCTGATGTCGCGTTCGGTGACGGGCTCCATGGGGTGTCCTTTCGGTGTGGTGGTCACAAACGATAGACACGCTAACGATGTGCGCCGCGGGCGACAACAGATTTTCGGCCGGGTCCTGCACACGGGTGGATTCGTTCCGGTGCGCCGGGCCGCCGTGCGGATGACCTCGATCTCAGGTGCGGTGAGGTATCGGCACGATCGGCGGATTCGCCCTGACGGCGCTGGTGCGGGTCGGACACGACGTGCGCGTCAAGGCTTGGCCGATCGATGTCGCCTACCCTCGCCGTGTCCGGATATCCAGGCCGAAAGGAAGTTCCCATGATCTTCATCGTCGTCAAGTTCACGGTCGCCGACGACTACGTCGACGACTGGTTGACCCGCACCGCGCCGTTCACCGAGGCCACTCGCGCAGAGCCGGGGAACCTGTGGTTCGAATGGCACCGCAGCGTGGACGATCCCGCCGAATTCGTCCTCATCGAAGCGTTCCGGGATGAGAAGGCCGGCGCCGACCACGTCGGCTCCGACCACTTCCACGAGGGATTGGCGGCGATGCGCCCGGCGTTGCGGGAAACACCACGGATTCTGCACACCGCATTGCCCGAGACGGATTGGGCGCGGATGGGTGAACTCGACATCGACGCCTGAGCGTTCGTCGAGGGCGGTGAGCGTGCGAATCGCCAGCGTCGAAGCGGGCACGGGGCGATCCAGCGGTGGCTAGCCGATGATGCCCGCGGTGCGGGCGGCGCGGAGCCAGTCCGGGAATTCGCCGAGCAGACGGCGGTAGAGTTCGGCGTCGTCGACCTGGTCGATGTCGTCGAGGGCGAAGAAGCCGGCGTTGTCGACGATGCGGCCGTCGAGTTCGTCGAGGGTGCGCAGGACGCCGAAGTTGGCTTTGCCGAGGCCGATGAATTGCCAGAAGGCGGGCAGGGCCGCGGCTTCGCGCATGAGGGCGGCGATTTCGCGTTTCTTGGCGAAACCGCCGTCGGTGAAGAACAGGACCAGGGTGGGGGCGGCGCCGGCGGTGAGGGTGTCGATGACGGCGCGCATCACCGGGAGCTCGTCGTTGCGGCCGCCGATGCTGTCGTAGTCGATGCCGTCGTGGGTGCCGGTCAGGTGCAGGTAGGTCTGCGCCCAGTGCTCACCACCGGCGACCGTGATGTCGGGCACTTTGGCGAAGGTCAGCGCGTAGAGGTAGGCCTCGAGGGAGCCGTCGTCGTCGAGCTGGGTGGCCACCGGGATCATTCGCTCCACCACACGGTGGACGGTGCCGCCGCGGTACAGCTTCTGCATGCTGCCGGTCTTGTCGATGACCAGCACGACCCGCGCCCGCGTGCCGAACGCGCTCTTGTCGACGAGTACCTTCGCGACCTCGCGTTTGCGCAGGTCCAGCTTCTCGCGCTGCTCGAACGACAGGGCCGCCTCGCCGGGCACGGTCCGCACCTCCCACCGGTCCGAGGCCGGTGCCGCCACCTCGGGCTCGTCGTCCACGCTGACCCCGTGATCGGTGACCAGGTCGGCGAACCCGCCGGCGTACCCCTGCCCGACAGCGCGCACCTTCCACTGCTCACCGCGCCGGTACAGCTCCAGCGCGATCACCACCGACTCCCGGTCGAGACCCTCGATCACATACTCGTACAACGGGTTCCCGGCCGCATCGGCCACCGACGCCACCGGCGCGACGGCCGCGCCGAGCGTATCCCCTTCGGCCGCGACGGTGATCACCGCGCGAATCTGTTCGATGTCGGCGGGCACGGTCGCGAACGTCACCACCAGTTCCGACCCGTCGAGCCGAACCCCCGGCGCCTCGGGCTGATTGAAGAACACGAAATCGGCGTCCGAGCGCACCTTCCCGGCCACGGTCACCAGCAGCGCGGACAGATCCGCGGGCACACCGCCCCGCACGGTCAGCATCACCTTCGGCTGCGCCAACCCCGCGTTCTGCCCCTTCACCAGCCCAGCAGCCACCGCCACTCCTTCTCCGTCGGCCGTTCTGCCCTCACCCTAAGGGCAGTGACCCCGGTGGGCAGCGGATCCCGGGACGAGGCCCCACTGTCAGCAGCGTTGGTACCTTCGCGCGAAATGCGCCGACTCCGGCGAGGTATCGCGGTCGAGTTCGAGACAGCCGCCGACCAGCACGCGGATATCGGAGGTTGTGCGCCGAACGACCCGGTAGTCGACCACCGCGTCCGGCCGGGCCAGCAACGGAAGGTGTCGTTCGGCGAGCTGCCGTAACCGGGCGGCGGCGAATTCCTCGGTATCAGGCGGGAACACCGTGACTTTCATCGTGCGACCCGCCGTGTCGGGCAGGTCGATCACCGACACCTCGACGATGGCCGGGGTGGGTGGATCGGTCAGGAGCCGCTCCCACAGCGCGAGTTCGCTCTCGGACGGAAAGCGGGGCGGCGGTCTCGGAGCAGGCCGGACTCCAGCTTCGAATAGCTCTGCTCGAACCGCCGATCCCCGAAGTAGGAGTCCGATCCTCGGCCGAGGTCGATCAGGGTCGTATCGCCGTGATACCGCGGCGGTACTTGCACCGCGCCCGTGACCCGGACGACCGATGCCGCCTCGGGCGGAGTGGCCTCGTCGTCGAGTCGCACCTCGAGCTTGGAGATGTAGTACGAGTTGTCGCCGTAGAACAGCCGCCATCATCGACGCCATGGTCGGCACAGTGAAGCGCATGTCATTCGTCCTGCCGGCCATAGGTACGAGTTTCGGGTCGAGCGGCGACGGCATCGACTGTAGGGGCGCGTCCTAGATCCAGCCCTTCTCCCTCGCTTTGAGGGCGGCCTCGTAGCGGTTGGCGACGCCGAGTTTGCTCATCGCCGAGGACAGGTAGTTGCGGGTGGTGCCCGGCGAGAGGTGCGCGCGGCGGGCGATGTCGTCGACGGAGGCGCCGTCGGCGGCGAATTCCAGGACGTCGGCCTCGCGGGCGGTGAGGACGGTGTCGCCGGCGCTGATGGCCTCGGCCGCCAGCTCCGGGTCGACGTAGCGGCCGCCGCGGTGGACGGTGCGAATCACCTCGGCCAGGGTCGCCGCCGAGGTCGTCTTGGGCAGGAAGCCGCGAACACCGGCGGCGAGTGCGCGTTTGAGATATCCGGGCCTGCCGTGGCTGGTGACGATCAGCGTGCCCGCGCCCGGGGTGATCCGCTGCAACTCGACGGCGGTGTCGACGCCGTCGATCCCCGGCATCTGCAGGTCGATGACGGCCACCGCCATCGGTGCGGCCGCCTCGGCGCGACGCCGCCACAGGTCGACCAGTTCGGCGCCGGAACCCACGTGCGCGACGACCTCCAGGTCGGCTTCCAGGTCGAGCATCGTCGCCAGCGCGGCGCGGATGAGGGTCTCGTCGTCGGCGAGGTAGACCGGAATCACAGCTTCTCCCAATGGATTTCGAGGGTAAACTCGGTGTCGGTGGCGGTGACGTCGAGCCGCGCGCCGACCGCCGCGAGCCGTTCGGTCAGGCCGCGCAGCCCGGATCGCTCGCCGATGGTGCCGTGCGGTCGGTCGTTGCGCAGCGACATGCCCCCGCTGCCGAGCGCCAGGGTCGCCAGCGTCGCCGCCGAGTGTTCGACGATGTTGGTCGTCCCCTCGCGGACCACCCAAGCCGCGACATCGTGGAATCGTCGGGGCACCTTGGCGGCGTCACCCTCGACGACGAGTTCGCAACCCACCGCCGACAACAGCGACCGCGCCCCGGCCACCTCGCCGCGCAGGTCGATATTGCGGTAGCCGCGCACCAGCGTGCGCATCTGGCCCATCGACTCCACCGCGAGCCCGCGCACCGCCTCCATCTCCGCGACGGCCCGCTCCTGGTCGCCGGCACGCGAGAGCGCCACGGCCAGTTCGCTTTTCACCGCGATCGCGGAGAACCCACGACCGACCACATCGTGCAGGTCGCGCGCGAAACGCAGGCGTTCCTCGGCGACCTGGAGCTCGGCCTCGACGAGTTTGGCGCGGTCGAGCTCGTCGATGATGCCCAGGGCCCACACCGTCAGCAGCGTCATGCCGACGGCGAAGATCCCGCTGATCAGCAGTACCGCCGCGGTCCGCACCCCGCCTTCCGGCGACGGCGCGAAGACCAGCCCGGTGACGAGGCTCAGGCCGACCATGATCCACCACTTGTGCCGGGTGAACGGAACGACCGCGAACAGCGCGAGCAGCGCCGCGAACACTCCGCTCAGGCGAGCGACGGCGACGATCGATTCGGCGGTGGCCAGCTGCGAAACGACCGCGCCACCGACCCACAGCGCGGCCAGCGTCGCGGTGGCGACCGGCAGCATCCACGGCCGCGTGACCATGCCGGCCACCGTGGCGAAATCTGGTTGCGCCTCCACCGCGACGACGGCCGCGGCGGCACCGACGAGGATCGCGGGGATCGCGGCCGCCGAACTCAGGCTGGTCGTCGACGCGATGACCAGCCCGGCGATGGCCGCCTGGAAGGTGAGCCGCGAGTACAACCGGAACTTGGCCGCGCTCGACAGCTCGTGCCACCAGGCGGTCCAGCGCCTCACCCCCGGTCGTCCCAGCGGAAGCTCTTGCGGGTCAGCGCGAGCGCCAGGACGGTCCATATCGCCAGTGTCGCAAACGCCGGGCCGGACGCGGTGAGGGTCCCGGCCGGGGTCAGCACCGGATCGGCCGCCGCGGCCGTCGCGGTCTTGCCGGACGCGCCGAGGAACACCAGGTCGGAGACGGCGGCGAACGGTGTCCAGTCGGCGAGCGCGGCCAGCCGGTCGGGCAGCACCGCGCGGATCGACGCGAGCCCGAGCATGGCCAGCAGCATCACCGGCAGGGAGGTGATCTGGGCGGCCTCGGCGTTCTTGGTGACCGCGCTGGTCGCCAGCGCGAGCAGCGCGAACACCGCGATCCCACCGAGGAGTGCGGCGATCATCAGCGCCGGATTCACCGGTCCGGGCGCCCCGCTGCCGTAGACGACAGCGAGAACGGCCACCGCGCACGCGAGGGTCACCAGCACGCCGGGAACCGCTGGGGCGGCCTGGATCTGCCAGTCGGCGGCCTCGCCGGTGCGCAAACGTCTCAGCACGCCCTCGCTGCGGCGGGTCGTCACCATCGACAGCACCGAGTAGTACTGCACGAACACCAGCGCCATGAGCGCGAGCATCTCGATGGCCACCGCGGCCATCGCGGCCGTGGGTTCGGTGTCCTTGCGGGCGATGAAGTAGGTGACCAGCGGAATCCCGACCGGGAACAGCGTCGCCAGGTAGACCAGGGTCTTGTTGCGCCGGAACTGCAACCATTCCGCCGCGGCGAGGGCGGCGAGCGGGCGGCGACGAGGCGCGGTGGCGGTGGTCATCGGCGGGCTCCGATCAGTGCGGTGGCGGGCGCGGGGGTGGTGTCGTGGTCGCCCGCGATGTCGAGGAAGACCGATTCGAGGGAGGCGGCGCGGGCTTCGAGCCCGGTCAGCCGGACCCCGGCCTCGCGGGCCCAGTCCAGGAGTGCGAACAGATGCCCTTGGAGGTCGTCGGTACTGACGGTGACGCGCTCGTTCGCCTCGATCCGCGCGCCGTGCAGTGGCGGCACCGGCAGGCCGGGATGGTCGAAGACGATCCGCGACGGATGGCCGTCGACGATCTCGCGCAGCGTTCCGCGTCGCGCGACCGTGCCCTTGTCCATGATCACGATGCGGTCGGCCAGCGACTCGGCCTCGTCGAGGTAGTGCGTGGTGAGCACCATCGTCACCCCGGCCGCTTTCAGATCGGCGAGCAATCGCCACGTCGCGCGGCGGCTTTCGGGGTCCAGGCCGGTGGTCGGCTCGTCCAGGAACAGCAGGCGCGGCTGCCCGAGCAGCGCGCAGGCCAGGTCGACGCGGCGCTGCTCGCCGCCCGAGAGCGACCCGACTCGCACCGCGGCGCGCTCGACCAGGCCGACCTGGGCGAGCACCGTCTCCACGGTGGTCGGATCGCTGCACGTCCCGCGCCACATCTCCAGCGTCTCCGCGACGGTCAACTCGGCGGGGAGTCCGCCGGATTGCAGCATGATCCCGACCTGCGGCCGCACCTGATCGCGGTGCCGGAGCGGGTCGAGGCCGAACACCTCGACCCGGCCCGCCGACGGCGCGGCGAGCCCCTCCAGCAGATCCAACGTCGAGGTCTTGCCCGCGCCGTTGGTCCCCAGCAGCGCGAAGACCTCTCCCCCGACGATGTCGAGGTCTACCCCGGCGACCGCCTCGAACGCCTGCGCACCGCGACCGTAGGTGCGGCGCAGCCCCCGCGCGGAGATGACGATGTCGTTCATCGTGTGCCCCTTTCTCACACTCTCCACGGTCGTCGACGCGGGTGCCGTCCGGTAGTACGCGCGATCACCGTTCAGCGATGAGTCCTGCACGGGCGGCCGATGACAAAAGTCATGCGGCCGGGCGGACCGGATCGACCACGGCCCGTGGATATCCGGGGTCAGCGGCGGCGCAGCGCCGGGTCGAGCAGAGACGGTGGGGTGTCGTGCTTCTCGTCGGGGGCGAGGTCGGTGCCGGGGGTGACGATGGCATCGATCGCGTCGAGGACGTCGGCGGACAGGGTCGTGTCGGCTGCCGCGAGCTGAGAGTGCAAGTGCGCCATCGTGCGTGGGCCGATGATGGCGCTGGTGACGCCGGGGTGAGCGGTGACGAAACCGAGGGCGAGCTGGATCAGGGTCAGCCCGGCCTGATCGGCCACCTCGGCCAGCTGTTCGACGGCCGCCAGCCTGGCCTGGTTGACCGGGAGGGTGGTGTCGAAGCGTTCGGGCATGAACGCCGAACGGCTGGTGGCGATCTCGCGGTCGGCGCGGATCGCGCCCGAGAGCCAGCCGGAGGCGAGCGGACTCCACGCCAGCACACCCAGGCCGTACTCCTGGGCGACCGGCAGCATGTGGGTTTCGATGCCGCGCTGCAGGATCGAATAGCTGGGCTGCTCGGTGACATAGCGACCCAGGCGATGCTCCCGCGCCGCCCACTGCGCCTCGACGATGCGGTAGGCGGGGAAGGTCGACGAGCCGAAGTAGCGGATCTTGCCCGCCTGCCGCAGGTCGGTCAGCGCCGACAGCGTCTCCTCGTCGCGCACGCTCGGATCCCACCGGTGGATCTGATAGAGGTCCACGTGATCGACGCCGAGACGGCGCAGGCTGTCGTCGAGCGCGGTGACCAGCCAGCGGCGCGAAGCGCCGCGGCGGTTGCGCTCCTCCCCCATCGGCAGGCTCGCCTTGGTGGCCAGCACGAGATCGTCGCGACGGCCCGCGACGGCCTTGCCGACGAGTTCCTCCGACTCGCCGCTGCCGTAGAAGTCGGCGGTGTCGATGACATTGATGCCGCCCTCGATCGCGACGTCGATCATGGCGGTGACCTCGGCCTGCGTGGAATTCCCGAGCGCGCCGAAGTTCATCGCGCCGAGCGTGAGGCTGCTGACCCGGACACCGGTCCGGCCGAGGCTGCGGTACTGCATGCGTTGCTCCTTCGTGAGCTGTGCGAGTTGGTTCAGGTCGCCGGATCTGACATCCTGAACAAACGGAACGACGTTCCGATAATCGACATACGGAACATGGTTCCGTTTGCCAACCCTGGAGGTGACGGCACTGTGGCCGACAACGACAGCTCGCCGCCGCGCAAGCGCGCCGACGCCCGACGCAACCAGCAGAGCCTGCTCGAGGCGGCCGCGGCGGCCTTCGTCGCCGCGGGCGTCGACGTTCCGGTCCGCGATATCGCCGCCGCGGCCGGCGTCGGGGTCGGCACCATCTACCGCCACTTCCCCACCCGTGCGGACCTGATCGTCGCCGTCTACCGGCACCAGGTCCAAGCCTGCGCCGAGGCGGGACCCGCCCTGCTCGCCGCCGAGGACTCACCGCATGCCGCCCTGACCGCGTGGATCGAACTGTTCGTCGACTTCCTCGTCACCAAACACGGTCTCGCCGAAGCCCTGCAATCCGACGACGCCGCCTTCGACACCCTGCACGCCTACTTCCTGGACCACCTGCTGCCCGTCTGCGCCCAGCTGCTCGATGCCGCCACAGCGGCGGGCGAGATCGGCCCCGGCACCGATCCCTACGAATTCCTGCGCGCGGTCGGCAATCTGTGCATCGGCGCGGGAAACGATCCCCGCTATCAGCCGCGTCGCGTGGTCGGGCTACTCGTCCGGGGATTGCAGGGGTAGGAATTCGTCATCGCCGCACGAATCATTTCGGCACCGGAGCGAGCTGCTCGCGAGCTCCCGCGCGCGGCGACGGGTTTCGAACCAGCCTCCGGTGCCCGCCCTTTCGGCGGGCTACCGTCGATCACGTGACCGATCCCGGAGCTGTCCGATCCGCCCGTAGCCGAGTCGCAGCACGATCCGCCCCGGCGGCTCGACCGACGTTCGTCCTCGTCCACGGCGCACACGGCAGTTCCGCCTCGTGGTCGGCCCTGTTGCGGGAACTGGCGCTGCTCGGCCATCGCGGCCTGGCCGTCGACCTGCCCGGACACGGCCTCGACGCCCACTTTCCGCTCGCCTACCAGTCGCCCCAGGACCTCGACACCCTCGCGGCGCAGCCCTCGCCGTTGGCGTCGATCACCTTGGACGACAACGTCACCCACGTCCTGGACACAGTGCGCCGAGTCCACGAGTACGGGCCGGTGGTTCTGGTCGGCACCAGCGGTGGCGGCGCGACGATCTCCGGCGTCGGAAACAGGGCACCGGAGCTGCTGGCCGGAATCGTCTATGTCTCGGCCTGGTGCTGTGTCGAATTGCCCAGCGTCGCCGCCTATCTGGCCGCGCTCGGACATCACGGCGTCGCCGAGACCATGGTCAATTGGCGCTCGGCCGATCCCGGGCACCTCGCCGCGCTGAAGCAGGGCCTGATGGCTGACGCCACCGACGATCAGTTCCGCGCGTGCCTCAATATGCTCGAACCGGCCGACTCGGCGCAGGTCCTCGCCGCCGACAGTCGCGTGCGCGTCGCCACCTGGGGACGAATCCCCCGCACCTACATCCGCCTGTCCCTGGACCGCGCGATCCCCCTGGACATGCAGGACCGGATGATCGCCGAAGCCGATGCCCTGACCCCACACAACCCGTTCACCGTGCACACCGTCGAGGCCAGCCACCTGGGCGTCTGCCTCCGCGCGGCCGAGATCGCCGCGATCCTGGCCGGCCTCTCCCCGCCGAGCGGAACGTACGGGTGATCGACTGTTAGTGACCTGTGTCACTCCTTGTCACATCGGGTGGGCCGGTGACGTCTTATGCCCGAAGCCCTCGAGTGAAGGAGAGACCGATGAGCGAGAAGATCGATGTGGTCGTGGTCGGTGGCGGGTACGCGGGTGTGATGGCGGCCAATCGGCTCACGCAGCGGGCCGACGTGGCGGTCACGGTGATCAATCCGCGGGGGCGGTTCGTCGAGCGGATTCGGTTGCATCAGCTGGTGGGCGGGACCGATGACGCGGTGGCCGAGTACAGCGATGTACTGGCGCCGGGGGTGCGCCTGGTGGTCGACGCGGCGACCGGGATCGACGCGGCCGCGCGCACCGTGGCGCTGGCCGGCGGCGACACGATCGGCTACGACTATCTGATCTACGCGGTGGGCAGCGGCAGTGCCGCGCCGCGGGTGCCGGGCGCGGCCGACTTCGCCTATCCGATCGCGAGTCTGGAGGAGGCGCAGCGGCTGGCGCCGGTGCTCGACGCCACGGCGGCGACCGCCGCGGTGACGGTGGTCGGCGCGGGGCCGACCGGGATCGAGACCGCTGCCGAGCTGGCGGAGCGGGGCCGCGCCGTGACGCTCATCTGCGGCGATGTGCTCGGCCCGTACCTGCACGCCCGCGGGCGGCGCGCGGTCACCAAGCGACTGAGCGCGCTCGGCGTGACCATCCTCGACGGTCCCGACGCGAAGGTCGTCGAGGTGACCGCGGAGGCCGTGCGGCTCAGCGGCGGTCATACCCTGCGCAGCGCCGTCACGATCTGGACCGCGGGCTTCGGTGTGCCCGACCTGGCGACCCGCAGCGGCCTGCGCACCGATGCCGTCGGCCGCTTGCTCACCGACGAGACCTTGACCAGCGTCGACGACGAGCGGATCGTCGCCGCGGGCGATTCGGCGGCGCCGTCGAACCTGCCGTTCCGGATGAGCTGCCAGGCCGCGGGCCCTTTGGGCGCGCACGCCGCCGACACCCTGCTGCGCAGGATCGCCGACGAGCGCCCCGACCCGATCGACCTGGGCTTCGCTGGTCAGTGCATCAGCCTCGGCCGTCACGCGGGCATCTTCCAGTTCGCCGACAAGGACGATGCCGCCAAGTGGTACCACCTCGGCGGGCGCCCTGGCGCGAAGCTCAAGGAATTCGTGTGCGCCCACACCATCAAGCAATTGGCCACCGAAGCGCGGAAGCCGGGCACGCACAGCTGGGCCAAGGGCGACCAGCGCGCGCAGCTGTTGCGGGACCGGGCCGACACCGACGCGACGCGCACCGCCGCGCACGCCGGGCACCGGTGACCGCGCGGCCGGGGCGGCCCCGAGGACCGCGGTAGGTCATCGGGGCCGTCGGTCCGGGCGTGCGGACCAGCAGAGTGGCGCGCACGGCCGACGAGCGGACAGCGCCGGTCAGATCGTCAGCGGCGGAGTGGTGAGGCTCCAGAAATCGGCGTAGCGGCCGCCGCGATCGAGCAGCTCTTCGTGGGTGCCTTCCTCCACGATGCGCCCGCTGTCGACGAAAATGACGCGGTCGGCGCTGCGGACGGTCCGCAGCCGGTGCGCCACCAGCACGACGGTGCGGCCCGCCATCAGACGTTCGATGCCCTGGTGCACGGCCGCCTCGTTCACCGGGTCCAGGGCGGAGGTGACCTCGTCCAGCAGGACGATAGGCGCGTCCTTGAGCAGCGCGCGGGCGATCGAAACCCGTTGCCGCTCACCGCCGGAGAGCAGCGCACCGCCCTCGCCGACGGCGGCGGACCAGCCGCCGGGCAGTCGTTCGATCACCTCGTCCAGACGCGCGGCCGTCGCCGCCGCGCGGACCTCGGCGTCGGTGGCGCCGGGACGGCCGAGGCGGATGTTGTCCTCGATGGTGCCGTCGAAGAGGTAGACGTGCTGGAAGACGATGGCGATGCGCGACATCAGCGTGGCGGTGTCCATCTCGCGAACATCGACGCCACCGATCCGGATCGCGCCGGCGTGCACATCATGGAACCGCGCGAGCAGTTGGAGCAGCGTGCTCTTGCCCGCGCCGGACGGCCCGACGATCGCGAACCGCTGTCCCGCCGGCACCGTCAGCGACAGGTCGTCGACGACGGTGCGATCGCCGTGCCGGAAGCCGACTCCGGCGAACTCCAGGTCGTGCCGATCCGGGACGATCGGATGTTCGGGTTCGGGCAGCGGCTCCAGCCCGAGCAGCTCGTCCAGCCGGGTCAGTTGCGCTCGCGCGCTGCGCAATCGACCGCCGATCTCGGCCAGCGACAGCAGCGGCTCGGCGCAGCGAGCCGCCAGGACGAGGATCGCCAGCAGTTCGGCCGCGCCGATCTGACCGCCCAGAGCGAGGGCGGCGCCGAGCGCGAGCAGCGCGGTGAACACGACCTGCACGGCCAGCGTCAGCCCGACGATCCCGGGCAGGGCCGACAGCGCGGATCGGCGCGCGGCGCGCTGGAGTCCGCGCAGCGCGTCGTCGAGCAGGCCGAAGCGTTCGGTGGTGCGGCCACCGGCCCGCAGTACCGGCTGGGCCTGCAGGTATTCGATCACCCGCCCCGCGGCCTGCTGGTCGCGGTCGTGTCGTTCGGCGTCGGCGGCGGCCATCGCTCGCCCCGTCCACCCCTGGATCGCCGCCACCAGCGGCACCGCGATCAGGGCCGCCAACCCCAGCTGCCAGTGGAACGCGAGCATCACGACGACGATCGTCAACGGCGTCACCACCGCGCCGACGAACGGCGCGAGCAGATGCGCGATCACGCTCATCGCCTCCAGCACTCCGCGACTGGCGAGCACCGACACCTCGCCGACCCGGTCGGGGCCGTACCAGCCCAGCGGCAGCCGGGCCAGATGGTCGCCGAGCCGGTGATAGGTGCCGCGCAGCAGCGTGGTGCCCGCGCGGAAACCAGCCAGATCGCTGAGATAGCGCAGTGTGCCGTAGCAGGCGACCGCGATCCCGAACCCGAGCAGCCACGGCCGGGCGCCGGCCGGATCGTCCCCGAACAGTTCCCGGAGCACCGGCACCAGCAGGGCATAGGACAGGCCTTCGAGGATCGCGGTGGCCGTCATCAGCGCGACGGTGCGGCGCACCGGACCGGCATACCGATGGCCGAGCACCCGCAACAGGGTCCGGATCATCACTCGTCTCCTTCGTGGGATCGCCGCAACCCGGCGAACTTGCCGTGGCCTGCCAGCAGGCGCGCGGGCGCGCCGCGCTCCACGATCACGCCGTCGTCCACCATGACGACGGTGTCGGCATCGGCGATCGTCTCCAGCCGGTGCGCGATGACCAGGATCGTCCGGTCCGCGCGCAGGCTCGACAGTGCTTGGCGCACCGCTTGTTCGGTCTGTGGATCGGCGAAGGACGTGGCCTCGTCGAGCACCAGGATCGGGGTGTCGGCCAGCAGAGCGCGGGCCAGGGCGAGTCGTTGCGCCTCACCACCGGACAGGCCGGCCTCCACGCCGAGCACTGTGTCGTATCCGCGCGGGAGTTCGGTGATCCGGTCGTGGATGCCCGCCAGCCGGGCCGCGTGGACCACCCGCTCGTGGTCGGCGTGCGGGACCGCCAGCGCGATATTGTCGGCCACCGACGCCCGCAGCAAGCGCACATCCTGGAAGACGAACGACACCTCGCGATACAGCCGGTGACTGCCGATCTCGCGCAGGTCGACGCCGCCGAGGGTGATCGTGCCGCCCGTCGGATCGAAGAATCGCGGAAGTAGCCGCACGAGCGTGGATTTGCCGCTGCCCGACGGCCCCACGAGGGCGGTGACCGTCCCCGGCTCCAGCACCAGGTCGATCCCGCGCAGCACCTCACGGTCGGCGTCGTAGCCGAACCGGACGCCGCGCAGTTCCACGCGATGCCCGCGCGGCTCGACGGGCGCGGCCGGCTCGGACAGCGGTTCGACGTCGAGGACGTCCCGGATCCGCCCGACCGCGCGGCCCGCGGCCTGCAGGTCGTCGAAGCCGTGGCCCAGCGCCGCGACCGGGGCGGTCAACCCGAGGCCGAGCAGCAGGAACGGCAGCAGATCGGCGGGCGCCATCGCGTCCGTCGTGATCAGGAACGTGCCGCCGACCAGGACCACGAGCAGCACGAACGGGGGCGACAACGCCAGCTGCATCGCGGCGGCGATCGGCGAGAGCCCGCGCGCCCAGCGCAGGAACGTATCGGCGAAATCGTCCACCGCCGAACGGAATCGACGGTGCGCCCGGTCGCCGCCGCCGAACGCCTTGACCTCGGCGATGCCCTGCACGAACTCCACCACCGCGTCGGCGATGCGGCCCATCGCCGCGTCGAACTCGGTTTGCTCGCGCTGCCGGGCCCCCGTCATCATCAGCGGGACCAGCGCGATCGCCGACAGCACCGGGATCAGCGTGATCAGCGTCAGTCGCCAGTCGACGGTCACCAGGTAGCTCAACGACACCAGCGGCACCACGAACGCCGATACCAGCTCGCCGGGCGCGTGGGCGATGAACGGATGCACCGCGCTCACATCCTCACCGACCACCTTGGCCAGCTCCCCGGTGCCGCGCCGGGAGAACCAGCCGATCGGCACCCGGCCCAGATGGTCCGCCAGCTGCCGCCGCAACGACAGCTGCACCGTGCTGTCGAGGACGTGCCCGAGCCCGGAGGACGCGGCGGTGCAGACCAAGCGGACGAACAGTCCCGCCGCCCCCAGCACCACCACCAGCCACACGTGACCGTGGTCGACCGGGCCGGCCGACAGCAAGGTGCGCCCGAGCTCGACCACGGCCAGCAGCGGCGCCAAGCCCGCGACGGCGCCGACGACTTGCAGGATGAGCACGGCCGCGAATCCCCCGAGATGCGGGCGCAGCAGCGCGGTGAGGCGCGGACCCGCGGACCCGATATCCGGCGGCGGGGCGGACATCTCCCTTACCTCGACAAGGTCGGTGGTGGTCATCGCTGTCCCTTCTCCTCGCACAACCGCGGCATCAGCACAGGTCAGCGACCTGATGTCGACACTCGCGTCGTTTGAGAAAGTCACTATCTCTAGCAAGTGACTGTAGGTAAGCAATTACAGACAGTCAATGTCTGTAGCGAGTCACTTTCTGAAACGAGTAGCTCTTGCTAACCTGCTCGCATGACCGGACTTCGTGAGCGGTGGCGGCTCAAGGCCATGCACACCATCCAGGAACGCGCCCTGGATCTGTTCGACGAGAAGGGCTTCGGCGCCGTCACGATCGACGAGATAGCGGCCGCCGCCGAAGTCTCACCGTCGACGGTCTACCGGCTGTTCGGCACGAAGGAAGGGATCATCGTCGCCGACGAGTTCGACACCATGAGCGAGGCCGAGATCGCCGAGATGGTCGACCCCCACGACCCCATCGAGAGCCTGCTCCGCTCGGTACGCGCCGACGAATCCACCGGCGAGGAACCCGCCCCGGCCGACCAGGGCCCGTGGCGCCGGGTCCGCTACCACTTCACCGAGCCCTCGGTCCGCATGGCCGCCTGTGCCTCCGCCGATCGCACCAGCCGGCGACTCCTCCCGCTGATCGCCTCGACCGGGAAATTCACCGAAACCCAGGCCCGCGTCGCCACCAATGCCCTGACCTTCGGCTACTTCGCCGCCCTCGAACAGTGGTATCTCGACGGCGGCGACCGCCCGATCGCGGACTACGTCGAAGACGGCCTGCGACCTCTGCGCGCCCTCTGGACCTCCGACGACGGGCCCGCCTGACCCCAGAATCCGGCCACGGCCGAGCGAACTCCCCGACCGAACCGCACTGCTGGGCAATGCCGTTCACGCGCTGCCGGCGGAACCGGCGCGACGGGCGACCCGGAAAACGAACGAGTTCCCCCTCGACAACAGCTGCGTCACGATCGGCGACAGTTCCGGCACCGTGGTGCTGGAATAGGGAACTACCAGCCGTTCTTTGTCGACCCGGAACCGGTCGGGCGCCACGCCCGCCGGTTTCGCCGAGGAGGCAGGCCGATGAGCACCCCGTACCGCCACGACGAGGACCTGTTCCCCGCGGCCGCCGGCGAACCCGCCGATATCTGTCAGCGTCTGCACGCCGAGCTCGAGTCCCGCAGCACCGTGGTCATCCTGTACGTGCACGGCGAGATCGACGCCTTCACCCTCCAACGCTGGCATCGCATGGTCGATACCGCCGTCGACCGCGCCATCGAGTGCGGTCACCTCGTCGTCGACATCAGCGACACCGAATTCATGGCGTGCCGCTCGGTGCTGGACCTGGCGGCCCGCGCCCAGCAAGCCGCCGCCCACGGCGTGCTCGTCAGCGTGGTCGATCCGGGACCCTCGGTGGTCGCGCGCGTCGTCGCCGTCGCCGGGCTGACCGAGTGGCTCCCATTGCACACCACCTTGATCGACGCTCTCGGCGCCCACACCCCGCGCACATCCCCCTGCCCGACCCCGCCCCGATCTCGCCGACACGCCGAGCTACCGCGAACCACCCGAAACCGACCGATTCCCCCACCTTGACAGGACTGTGGGGCGGGTGGGGCTCGAACCCACGACCAGCGGATTATGAGTCCGCGGCTCTAACCGACTGAGCTACCGCCCCTGGCCACGGGTGTCCCCGGGCGAGTCGCATGGTACCCGGTGGGGTGCGACGTTGACCACTCGGCGAGCCGGGTGGCGGGGGTCGGCGAGGCGGGCGAGGATGGGGGTATGGCCGATCTTTTCGTGCGAGTTCTGGCGGGGCATCAGTGGATCTACGAGCACAGCGGTGGGCTGGTGGGGCACCGGTTGCTGTTCGGGAATCCGACGCTGTTGCTGCGGACGGTGGGACGCAAGACGGGGCAGGCGCGCACGTCGGCGCTGACCTATGCCCGGGACGGGGCGGACTTTCTGGTGACCGCGTCGAACGGCGGGTCGCCGCGGCCGCCGGGATGGCTGGCGAACGTGACCGCGCGGCCGGACTGCGAGATCCAGGTGGGGACGCGCAAGATCGCGGTGACCGCGCGGGCGACCTACCCGGACGATCCGGACTACGCCCGGCGCTGGGAACTTGTGAACGCAGTCAACGGCGACCGGTACCGCGGCTATCAGACGAAGACGCGGCGACCGATCGCCGTGGTGGTACTGCACCCCAGAAGTGAACCCAGCTAAGCCTTTTCGGCTTTCTGCCGCGGCACCTGTGCCCGCCGCTCGCGGTCGCGACGCTCGATCGTGCCCCCGGGGTTGCTGGCTAGCTTGATCACGCCGATAACCAACAGAAGAACCGCGACTATCACTGCTATGACAATTATTCCCTGCACAGTATGAACTTATCGCGTATTCCGTTGCGGCGCAGACTAAGTTACAATGACGCGCCGATCGTCAACAGGGTCCGGCCGAGTGCCGATCGGCTCTCGATGACCGCGTGCGCGCGCTCGACTTGCTCGATCGGGAACGTCTGACCGATCACCACCTCCAGTCTGCCTGCGGCGACCTCGGTTTGAGCGCGTCGAGCGATGGCCGTCCAGTCGATTTCGCCGGCGACGACATCGAACAGACCGAGCACGGTGACGCCGCGGGCGGCGGCCGCCTCGGCGTCGGCGTGAGCGAAATCACCTGCGGCGGACCCGTATCCGAGGAAGATGCCGCCGTCGGCCGCGGCGGTCAGGGCCAGGCCGCCGAGCGCGCCGCCCGCGCCGTCGAAGACGACATCGGCACCCCCGCCGGTGATCTCACGCACCCGCTCGTCCCAGCCGTCGACGGTGTAGTCGACGACCTCGCTCGCGCCGAGCCGCTGCGCGAGGGCGAGCTTGTCGGCGCCGCGCGCGGCGGCCACCACCTTCGCGCCCGCCGCCACCGACAGCTGGGTGAGCAGCGTGCCGAGACCACCCGCGGCCGCGGTGATCAGCACCCACGAATCCGGGCCGACGGCCGCGCGGTCGAACACGGCGAACGCGGTGCGGCCGTCGTGGGCGAGCGCGACGGCCTGCTGGGTGCTCAGCCCGTCGGCGATCCGCACCAGGGTCTCGGCCTTGGCCAGGGCGTGTTCGGCGTAGCCGCCGGTGGGCACGCCGCCGCCGACACCGCTGGCGGCGGTCTGGGTGACGACGCGCTTGCCGAGCCAGCCGGAGTCGACCTCGGCGCCGACCGCCGAGACGACGCCGCCGATCGCGCCGCCGGGCACGTACGGCAGGCTCAGCGGGAAGAAATCCCGGCCCCAGCCGCTGCGCAGCCGGGTGTCGAGGAACATCACATCGGCGACCTCGACATCGACCACCACTTCGGCCGGACCGGGTTGCGGCGCGGGCAGTTCCCGCACCTCGAGCACTTCCGGTCCACCGAATTCCTTGACCTGCACAGCACGCATCGCGACTCCCTCGTGGTATCTACACCGACGCGCTGAGCATGGAACCTGAAGTCGAGTTCAGGTCAAGAGGGGTGCGGCGTGGATCACCCGATCACGAGCCGCCACCGCAACTGCTGCTGGAACCACCGCCACAGCTGCTGCTCGATCCGCCGCCACAACTGCTGCTCGAGCCGCCGCCGCAACCGCTGCCGCTGCCGGAGCAACCGCTGCTACTGCCCCCGCCACAACTGCTGGTCGAGCCACCGCCGCAGCTCGATCCGGAGCCGTGCGGCCCGGTCGGCCCGTCGAAGAACCCGTAGGTCCCCGCCGACCCGGCCAGCCAGCTCTGATCGGTGAACCCCTGCGGGCCACGCGGCGGACTCAGCTTGCGAACCAGCACCACTACCGCCGTGACCAGCACCGCGAGACCGACCACCAAGAACGCGAGCACGATCACCAGCATCACCACCATGCCTGCAGGCTAGCCGCCCCACCCGTCCGCGGCAGCGCAGACGAGCGACCACCCAGGGGGCTTACAGTGACATCGTGGCGCTCTCGTTCCTTCGACGCGGTCCGCGACCGATCGACCTCGGCGCGGTCGATCGCACCGTCGCCGACCTGCGTTTCCCCGACGCGATCTTCAAGACCTGCCCCTGGCAGCCGCGCGAACTGGTGGAAACCGGTCTGCGCCAATGGTTGCGCTGCTGCGGCGCGGCGATGCGCGACGACCAGGTGATCGGGATGCCCTCGCACGCGGTCGACGAAGCCTGGCACGGGTTCATCCTGTGCACCCAGCAGTACGCGCGATTCTGTACCGACGCCTACGGCCGGTTCCTGCACCACTTCCCCGACGGCGCCGGCGACAGCGCACCCGATCACGGGTCCATGCTCGACCAGCTCGGCCGGACCGTGGTGGCCTGGTCGCTGGTGGCCGGACCGGACGAACAGTGCGTGCTGTGGGACCTCGACCGCAAGGTCGGCGTCGAGCAGCCGTGGGGCGTGGACGCCCGGCACGTCGCCGCCGTGCGGGAGCGACTGCGCCGGGCGTGACCGCGCGTCAGACCAGCTTCATCCGGCGGGCCGCGAACCGCACCGCGCCGGGCGCGAGCCGGTTGATCCGGTACTGCACCCACGATTCCGGCGTCACCGGCACGATGTCACGGCCGCCGCGCACCGCCTTCACGATCTGCGCCGCGACCTTGTCGGGGGTGTAACCGCGCCGCTCGTAGAGCTTGTCGAACTTGCGCTGGGTGGCCGCCTCGTCCTCGGCGGAGACACCCGAGATGCGGGTGGTGGCCACGATATTGGTGTGCACGATGCCCGGGCACACGGTCGAGACCGAGATGCCGCGCTCGGCCAGTTCGGCGCGCAGGCAGTCGGAGAACATGAACACCGCCGACTTGCTGGTGGCATAGGCGGCCATGTCGCGCTGCGGGCTGTAGGCCGCCATGCTGGACAGGTTCACGATGTGCCCGCCCAGGCCGCGCTCGGCCATCGCCGCGCCGAAAGCCCGGCAGCCGTTGACCACACCGCCCAGGTTGATCCGCAGGACCCGGTCGAATTCCGCGGACGGGGTGTCGAGGAAGCCGCCCGCCTGCCCGACACCGGCGTTGTTGATCAGGACGTCGGGCACGCCGTGCGCGGCGATGACGTCGTCGGCATGCGCACGGACCGCGGCCTCGTCGGACACGTCCAGCGCGTAGGCGTGCGCGACACCACCTTCGGCGACGATCAGCTCCGCTGTCTCCTTGGCGGCGTTCTCGTTCACGTCCGAGACCACTACCTCGCCGCCGAGCCGGGCGAAGGCCAGCGCGGTCTCGCGACCGATGCCGCTGCCCGCACCGGTGATCACCACCAGCTTGTTCTCGAATTCCTTACGGGTGCGGCCCACTTCGGCACGGGCGAGCCCGCGCGGGACCTCGCCGCCGGCGAGCGCGTCGATCAGTTCCGTGGTGGCGGTGGCCAGCAGGTCGGGGTGCGAGAACGGCATCCAGTGCCCGGCGGGCACATCCCGACGCCACAGGCGAGCGGTCCACTTGCGAGAGTCGTCGTAGCCCGCGGGGCGCACGGCCACGTCGCGACCGGCCACGATCAGCTGCACCGGCACCTCGGTGCGCCGCTCGCGCGGCGACAGCATGCGCTGCACGATGTTCGCGCGATAGATGAGCAGGCCGTCGACCATGTCGCGGCGGAACGTGGGGCCGAGCACGACATTGCCGGGCGCGGTGTCGTTCATCAGCGCGACGGCGCGCTGCCACACCTTCTCGGTGCCGATGGCGCCGAAGGTGGCGCGCGGCAGCACCGGGGTCATGAAGAACGCGGTGTAGGCCGAGGACAGCGCCTGAGTCACCGGCTGCCAGATGTTGCGCGGGGTCGGTCGGGCGAGCCGGTCGCGCACCCAGGCGGCCAGGTGGTCGAGGTTCGGGCCCGACACCGAGGTGAACGAGGCGATCCGCTCGGTCGCCTGCGGCTCGCACACCGCCTCCCACACCTGCACCGAACCCCAGTCGTGGGCGAGCACGTGCACCGGACGGTCGGGACTGACCGTGTCGATGACGGCGTAGAAGTCGCGGGCGAGTTCGTCGAGCCGGAAGTCGGCGGTGCGCTGGGTGCGGGTGGACTCGCCGTGGCCGCGGGTGTCGTAGGCGACGACGTGGAAGCGCTGCGCGAGTCGTGGAATCACCTTGTCCCACAGGTGGTGGGTGTCGGGCCAGCCGTGCACGAGCACGACGGTGTCGGCCGCGGGGTCGCCGTATTCGAACACGGCGAGCTCGAACTCGCCGTTGCGGACGGTGCGCCGGTTGGCGGCCTGCGTGGTGTCGACAGACATCTCTCTTCGGACTCCTTGTCCTGGAATCGAACTCACAGGTCGAGCACCAATCGCTCACCGTGCGAACGGGATACGCAGGCGAGCAGCTCGCCCGCGGCATGGTCGGCATCGGAGAGGGTGTTCTCCCGATGATCGGGCTCGCCCGCGAGCACCCGCACGACGCAGGTGCGGCAGAAGCCCTGCCGGCACGAGTAGGGCTGGTCGGGGCGGGTCGCGAGGATGGCGTCGAGCGCGCTGCGGTCGGCGGGGACCTCGATCACCGCACCGGTGGAGGCGAATTCGATCTCGAAGGCGGTGCCGTCCACGATCGGCGGCGGCGAGAACCGCTCGAAGTGCAGTTCCACCTGGGGCATGGTGCGCACGGCAGCGACGATCGCCGAGGTCATCGGGGTCGGGCCACAGGCATAGACCGCCGTGCCCGCGCCGACCCCGGGCAGCAGCGCCGCCGCGTCGGGCAGACCGTGCTCGTCGTCGGTGCGCACGACGACATGCTCGCCGAAGCTCTCCAGCTCGGCCAGGAACGGGATGGTGTCGCGCGAGCGCCCCGTGTAGACCATCGTCCACGGCACGCCGAGCCGGTGCGCGAGCCGCGCCATCGGCAGGATCGGTGTGATGCCGATGCCGCCGGCGACGAAGTGCAGGCGCTGCGCGGGCGAACCATGACCGGGAACCGCGAACGGGAAGGCGTTTCGCGGACCGCGCACCACGAATCGGCTGCCCACCGGCAGTTCGTCGTGCACCTCGCGCGAGCCACCGCCGCCGTCGGGGATGCGGCGCACCGCGATCCGGTAGGCGCGCTCGTCGGCGGGGTCGCCGCACAGCGAGTACTGCCGCAGCAGGCCGGAGGGCAGCTCGAGATCCAGGTGCGCGCCGGGACGCCACGCGGGCAGCACCCGGCCGTCGGGCGCCTCCAGGCGCAGACTCACCACGTCCTGGTCGTGCGCGACGATCCGGCGCTCGGTGACCACCACCGGGAACCGGCGATCGTCGACGCGCGGGCGCACGTCACGACGGTTGACCAGGGCACTCCAGCGCAGCCGGGCGGTCGCGATCGCGTCGAGCACGCGGGTGCCGGGATCGTGGCGATGCTTGCCGTACAGGTCGCCGGGCAGCGCCTGCGGCACGTCGCGCACCGTCACGAGGCCGCCGCCCTGGCCGCGGGCGACTGCGCGAGATAGGCGACAGCCTGCGCGGTCGAACCGACGTTCTCCGGGCTGTAGCCGGGCTGGAAGGTCGACAGCGCACTGATCAGCAGCGACGGGATGCCCGGCAACGCGCCGCGCCACATCGCGCCCAGGACCGAGGAGATCACCCGCGGGTACCCGTGATCGGGCAGCTGCGGATCCTGCTGCACCAGGAACTTCGCGCCACGCACCAGCAGCGCGATGAAGATCGGGAACACCAGCATCATCGAGGCGCAGCGGCGCACGTAGCCGACGCCGAAGTACTCGGCGACGTCGTGGGCGACGTTGCGGTGCTCGACCTCCTCGGCACCGTGCCAGCGGAACAGATCGGCCATGCGCGGGTCGGCGCCGAACTTCTCCAAATCGGCGTTGATCACCCAGTCGCCGAGCCAGGCGAAGAAGTGTTCGAGGCAGGCGATGAACGCGAGCCGTTCGATCAGCATCTGCCGTCCGGCGCGGTCGTCACCGCCACGGGGGCCCAGCGTCTTGCGGAACAGGTATTCCATCTGCCGCACGTAGGGCGCCGCGTCGATGCCGTTGGCGGTGAGCACGTCGTGCAGGACCTTCTCGTGGGTCTCGGCGTGCATCGATTCCTGCCCGATGAAACCGAGCATGTCCTCGCGCAGCTTCTCGTCCTTCACGTAGGCCAGCGCCTCGCGGTAGGTCACGATGAACATCCGCTCGCCCTCGGGCAGCAGCATGTTCAGCGCGCTGATCAGGTGGGATGCGTACGGTTCGGCCGGCATCCACTGCAGATCGACATCCGACCAGTCGAAGGTCACGTTGCGGGCATGCAGGGCGACCTTGCCGGGATCTACCTCCGGTCGCCGTACGGCCCGGCGAAGTAGCTTCATCGGTACTCCTCGTCCTACCGCGCGTTGCTCGGTCGAGCGCCGGCGCCACGGTGCGCCGGTCGTGCGGTAAGGAAATGATACATGTACGTAGTATTCGAGGTAACACCTATTTTGGCCTTTTTCGCCGGAGTCAGGAGGCGAGCAGTGCCACGAACGGGAGCGCGACCAACATCGCGCAGACGGCGATATTGAGCCGTTTGTACTCGACGAGCACGGCGGCGAACTCCCGCAGGATGGCGCTGGGCAGGTAGTAGCGGGCGGTCGGCGCACCGACCGCCTGGGCGTCGAGGCCGACGGATCGGGCGAGCAGCGCGGTGCGCAGCACATGGAAATTGCTGGTGACCAGCACAATGTCGCGGTCGACCCCCTGCCTGGCCAGCAACTCCCTGCTGAACAGCAGGTTCTCCCTGGTGCTCGTCGACCGGTCCTCGGGCAGCACGTCCTGGGCGGGCACGCCGTGTTCGGCCAGGTAGGCGCTCATCGCGTCGGCCTCGGAGACCTTCTCGTCGGAGCCCTTGCCACCACTGGGCACCAGCAGCGGAGTACGGCCCCGTGCCTGAGCCGCGTGCCAGATGCCCAGGGCCCGGTCCAGCCTGTTCGCCAGCAGCGGCGGCACCCGGTCGCCCAGCAGTCCCGCGCCGTGCACGACGATCGCGGCGGCGTTGTCGGTGCGGGTGGCCATGCCGTAGACCACCGAATAGAGCAGAAACGCCGACAGCACGAAGCCCAGGTAGGCGGCGACGAGGACGACCGCGAGCAGCAGCACGCCGAGCACCTGCCACCGCGCGACCACCGCGACCACCAGCAGCCCGTACGGGACGAGCAACGCCAGGCCCAGGCCGAGCGAGAGCAGATTGGCCGCCCGCACGCCTTCCCGGCGCAACATCACCACCCCGTTGACCATCAGCAAACCCGCCAGCACCAGCACGAGCAGCGGCGACAGCACCAGCGCCAGCGCGAGCAACAACTCCGGCCCCGCCCCCTCCGCGCCGGCGGACACCAGCGCCCCACCCGCGCACAGCAGCCCGAGCAGCAACAGCACCCCGTTACCGAACCGGCGACGCTCCTGACGGAAGCGCAGCGCGAAGATCCCGAGCAGAACCACACCGACCACCAGCAAGATCACCAGGCCACCCTATCCGGCTACCGGCAGGCAACCTCGATGTCGCAGGTAGGGGTCATCCGGCCGAGGCGCGGTGCCGGAACCGGCGCACCAGCGCCCCCGGATCCCAGGCACCGCCGCGCCCCCGGGTGAGCGGGTAGCAGGCGAAGCCGAGGGCGGCGGCGCTCGCGTGTCCCACGTCGGTGAACGTGCGATCGACGAAGACCGGCGGCAGCACGACCGCGAGCACGCCCAGGACGTAGAGCCACCGCCACGGCGTCACCAGCCGGTAGGCCAGCACCGCCGCGACGCCGGCCAGCGCGTAGCTGACGCCCACGTCGAGGGTGTACATCGCGCGTTCGGGCGCGTCGTCATGGCGGATCGCCCACAGCAGCACGCCTTCGCTGAGGTAGGTGGCGCCGACATGGGCGAGCACCGCCACCGCGAGCCAGCGCAGCGTGCCGAGCCAGCGTTCGGCATTGGCGTGGAAAAGAGTGAACAGCACCGCGTAGGCGAACCAGCTGCCCCCGTCGGTCCAGAACGCGCTGCCGATCAGCACCCGGATGGGGTCCTCGGCCAGATGATGCAGATTGGTCGACCGGTGGCCCAGCCATTGGCGCGCCTCGTCGTCGGGCAGCCGCCGGATGATGATCGTGGTCACCGCCAGCGCGGCCAGCCACAGGTAGGTCCCCGGCGCGCTGCGGACCCACCGCCCCACCGCCACCGCGCCTGCTCGAGCCCGCCCGCTGCCAGATGCGCTCACCATCTCAGTGTGCCGGATCTGCCCGGGACCGCAGTGCGCGGCGCGAGGACCGTTTCCGGTCGCGCTGCCCGGGTAGTCGCCGGATGCGGGGGCACCGAGTGAGCGTGCGCGAGGGGCAGGTGAGTGGCGTGATCCGGGTCGGCACCTCCGGCTGGCAGTACCGCGATTGGCGCGGTGTGCTGTATCCGGACGGCCTGCCGACGCGACGCTGGCTCGAGCACTACGCCGACGCGTTCGCCACCGTCGAGTCGAACAATGCCTTCTACCGGCTGCCGAGCCGGGAGACCTTCGCCGCCTGGCGGGAGCGCACTCCGGCCGACTTCGTGATCGCGGTGAAGGCCAGCCGCTATCTCACCCACATCAAGCGATTACGGGATCCCGCCGAACCGGTGCAGCGCCTGCTCGACCGGGCCGACGGCCTCGGCGACCGGCTGGGCCCGATCCTGCTGCAACTGCCGCCGACCCTGCGCGCCGATCCCGCGCTGCTCGACGACTGCCTGCGCTGCTTCCCCGCCACGGTGCGGGTCGCGGTCGAGCCGCGGCACGCGTCGTGGTGGACCGACGACACCCGCGCGGTCCTGGAATCGCGGAATGCGGCGCTGGCCTGGGCCGATCGCGACTCGCGCCCGGTCACCGCGCTGTGGCGGACCACCGACTGGGCCTACCTGCGCCTGCACGCCGGACGCGCCGCTCCCCCACCGCATTACGGTCACCGGGCGCTGGCGAGCTGGGTGGACCGGCTGCTCGACGCCGGGCCGGGCGATGCCGACGGCTACGTCTACTTCAACAACGACCACGGCGGTGCCGCCGTCGAGGACGCCGTCACCTTCGCCCACCTCGCCGACGCGGCGGGCGCGCGGGTCAGCCGAGTGCCCGGGTAGGTGTGGACACCCGACCGCGACCGCACCGATGAATTCTGGGTGGATCCGTCGTCGATACCGGTGGATACACCGACAGCGGTGGGCCTGTGCCGGGACCGTTCCAGCGCGGGCAGAAGCACACGGAGGCAACGATGAGCGTCGACAACCCCGCGCACGAACACCCGGACGAGATGGGCGAGCGGGCGGGCGGGCCGCACAGCCCCAGGGTGCTGGTAGCGGGGGCGAGCATCGCGGGGCCCGCGCTCGCGCACTGGCTGCACCGGCGCGGGGCCGAGGTGACGGTGGTGGAACGGGCCCCCGCGCTGCGTCCCGGGGGACAGGCGGTGGACGCACGCGGGGTGAGCAGGGAGGTCATCCGGCGCATGGGGCTCGACGCGCGGGTGCGCGCGGCCCGCACCGAGACCGCGGGCGCGCACACCGTGGACGCGACCGGGACCGTGCTGGAGACCGTCCGTGCGGACGACGACGGCGGCGACGGCTACATCGCGGAGATCGAGATCCTGCGCGGTGACCTGTCCCAGGTGCTCTACGACGACACCCGCGACGACGTCGAGTACCTGTTCGGCGACCGGATCGCGACGCTCACCCAGGACCCGGACGGGGTCGACGTGACCTTCGAGAGCGGCGACCGGCGGCGCTTCGACCTGGTGATCGGGGCGGACGGGCTGCACTCGGCACTGCGGGCGATGGTCTTCGGGCCGCACGAGCGATTCCTCCGCCACCTCGGGCTCGTGCTGGCCTTCTACAGCGTGCCCAACGAGTTCGGGCTGGACCGCCGGCTGATCGAGTACCAGCAGTCCGGTCGCACCGCGATTCTGCGGCCGCTGCGGGACACCACCCGGGCGATGGCGATCTTCTCCTTCCCCTCGGGGGACTTCGACGTCGACCACCGCGACATCGCGGCCCAGCAGCGCCTGCTGCGCGAGCGGATGGCCGGTATGGGCTGGTCGACCTCGCGCATCCTCGCCCACCTGGACGACACCCCGGACTTCTACCTCGACCAGGTCGCCCAGGTGGTGATGGACCGCTGGTCGACCGGCCGGGTGGGGCTGCTCGGGGACGCGGCCTTCAGCTCGTCGCCGATGTCCGGGCAGGGCACCGGGCTGGCTCTGGTCGGCGCCTATCTGCTGGCCGGCGAGCTGGCCGCTGCCGGCTGGGACCCGGAGGCCGGATTCACCGGCTACGAGCGGCGGATGCGCTCGTTCGTCGAGGCCAACCAGGAAATCGGCAGGCTGCACGCGCAGAGCTTGACCGCCGCGCCGGGCGAGGCCGCGACCGAGTGGGACTTCGACCTGATCGACCGCGCGATCAACGGCATCGAGCTGCCCGACTACGCGGGACTGCCGGACTCCGGTGTTCCGGTCGAAGCGCCGGTCACGGCGTCGCCGAAGCCATGAAGGCCCCGCCGCGGGGCGGGGCCTTCGGCCGAAAGGCGAGCCACGATCAGCGCTGCGCCGCGCGGGCGGCGATCACCAGCCGGGATCGGTATCCAGCGGAACGTTGATCCAGCTCGGGCGAGCGGGGTCGAGTTCGAGGTGCTGGGTGCGCAGGCCGCTCTCGTTCAGCAACGGCCGCAACGGGATTCCGCTGGGGAAGTTGCTCGCGAAGACGTCGATGCGCAGCCGGTGCCCCGGCAGCAGGACGCCGTCGGTGGCGCGGATGCCGATGTCGATCGTGGTCGGCTCGCCCGGGACGACCGGCTGACGGGTGTCCAGGGTGAGGATCGGGTACGGGTCGGTGTAGTCACCGTTGGGCGAGCGGGTCGACTTGCCGTCGTCGACCGCGCGCAGCGAGGCCACCAGCTGACCCTGCGACCAGACCGTCGACCGGCCGTCGGGCGCGACGTCGTTCACCGTGACGGTCCAGTAGCCGTCGGTCGCGTCGAGCACCGTGTTCAGGTGCGCGGCGATCGCGCCGGAGATCCGGGTCGCCTGGGTGACCGGAGCGGTGGTGAAGGTCAGCGCCGCGCCCTCACTGATCCGCGCGTCCTTGGCGCACACGTCCGGCAGCGGGATCAGCCCCGCCGTGCCCTGCGCGGCGTCCCGCGAGCAGATGGTCGTCAGGCTCGGATCCACCGATACCCGCTGCGCGGCACCGGGTGCGCCGACGAGACTGCCGTCGAAGCGGGCGCCCGGCGCCGAGCCGGACGACGCGGGGTCGAGGTACATCCGCCGGTACTGCATGCCGGGCCGCGGGAAGGCGACGTCGGTCGTCCACTGCTCACTGCCCTGCTGCCACAGGGTGACCGGCTCGTAGCGGTCGACTCCGTTGTCGATGCCCTTGAGCCACTTGTCGAACCACGCCCGCTGCAACGACTCCAGCGGCGCGGGCGCACCGGCCTGGCCCAGACCCGAACTCACGGTCACGTGGTAGACGTTGCCCATGACGAGCTTCTTCTGCTCGGCGGGCACATCGACGGCGTTGTAGATGCGCGGGGTCGAGTAGGTGAAGATGTCGTGCCAGCCGCCGTAGAGGAAGGTCGGCACCCGCACCTGGTCGGGCTGCCCGACCCAGGCGGTGCGCAGCGGGCTCTCGTCGTCGAGGATGCTGGCCATCTCCGGCGGGATCTGGTCCACGCTCGGCGTGGTCAGGGCCGCGATGAGCACATTGAAGAAGGTGAACGGGTCACGCACCCGGTCGCCGAGCCACGTCCAGTCGAACTTGCCGGAAAAAATCGACACCAGGTCCGGCAGCAGCTTCGCCCCGTCGACGGCGAGCAGCCACGGCGGGATGAAGCCGACGCCCAGCGCGCCGCCGGGCGCGGCCACATCGCGGATCAGGTCGCTGCCGGGCACGATCGGGAAGATCGCCTTGAGCGCGGCGGGATGGCGCTGCGCGGTCTGGAGCTGATTGATCCCCGAGTAGGAGATGCCGCTCATCCCGATCTTGCCGTTGGACCAGCCCTGCGCGGCCGCCCAGTCGACGACCTCGACGCCGTCGAGCTGTTCGCGTTCGCCGAACACCTGCCAGGTGCCCTGGGAGAATCCGGTGCCGCGCACATCGACGACGACCTGGGTGTAGCCGCCGCGGATCAGGTTCCGGTCGACACCGAAGGTGCGGGCGGCGCCGCCGGGCAGCGCCTTCATCATGTCGCTGAGGCTGCTGAAGCCGAACGCCGAGAAGTCCAGGTTCTGCAGCACCGGCAGCAGCACGTCGGACAGGCCGGGCACGGCGAGCGCCGAGTCGGCGACGTTGGACACCAGCTTCGTGTACGGCGTCATGTTGACGATGGTGGGCGTCGGCTCGGTGATCGGCTGGCCGTCGGCACCCGCCGGGTGATAGACGTTGGCTTTCAATACCGTTCCGTCACTCATCGTGATCGGCACGTCCCACTCGATGAAGACGTTCGGGTATTGCTGCGGGCCGTTGTGGGTGGCGACGAACTGCGCGTCCAGCCCCCCGTCGGCCGGCAACGCCTGGCCGACCGGGGCCGATGCGACAGCGCCCGCGAACACGACGACGGATGCGACCAGCGCGGCCAGTCGCCCTCGATTTTTGATCATGCTTCGGTCTCAGCCCTCCACCATCGGGAACCACGACGTTCCCGTACCGGGAAGTAACGTAGCCTGCGTCACGTTCGATCGCAAGAACATGTTCTCGGCCCCTCCCCCGCAACCACCGGCCGCCGCGCCGACCCGCACGAGCCACCTGACAGAATCGATGGCGTGAACGCGCCCGATATCGATGCCGACGGACGCAGGTACCGCGGCGCCGCACCCGGACAGCGTCAGCAGGAACGGCGTGCCCGGCTCATCGAGGCGGCCACCGAAGCCTTCGGCACCGACGGCTACCGCAACACCACCGTCACCACCATCTGTGCCGCGGCCGGCGTCGGGAAGCGGTACTTCTACGAATCCTTCACCGACAGCGAGGACCTGCTGCTCGAGGTGTATCGCGAGGTCACCGCGCGGATGCTGGAGGCGATCCACGTCGGCATCGGCGACCTCGACGCCGATATCGACACCAGGGTGCGCGGCACGCTCACGGCGTACTTCCAGCTCATCCTCGACGATCCCCGCGTGCCGCGGATCGCCTTCTTCGAGATCCTCGGCGTGAGCCCGACCGTCGACCGCGCCTACCACGATGTGCTCGACGCGCTGGTCGACATCTGCCTGGCGCTGTTGACGCCGTATGTGGATCTGGACTCCCACCCCGCGCCGAGCGCGCGGATGGTCGTGCTCGGGCTGGTCGGCGCGATCCTGATCATCGCCCAGAAATGGGTGCTCGACGACTACCGTCAGCCGCTGACCGATGTCGTCGACAGCGGTTGCCTGGTGGTCGGCGCGGTGCTGGACCGGATCAGCGCGGACGCCGAATAGGGTTGCCCTGGAGCGTTCTCCGGGCGCCGATGCCGTCGAGCAGAGCGGCGAGACCGAACCGGAACGTCCCGTCCGGGGCGGCGTTGCAGCCCGTGCCCGCCGGCTTCCCGGCGTGGACCTGGAGCCTCCAGAAGGTCCGCAACACCGTGGATTTCGGCGGCGCCCTGCTCGGCCTGGCGATCTCGGTCCTCGGCTGAGATCGCCGAACCCCGGTCAGGGGATCGCGAGGACGGCCACTCCCACGAGTACGTCGACCAGACCGCAGAACTCCGCGAAGGTACGCGCGACCGTGCGCCGCGCGTGCCGATGTTCGTAGTCCCACAGACCGTGCCCGATCCAGCCCGCCGCGACCAGGACCCGCGCCCACCCGATATCCACGTGCTGCGCCGCCACCGCGAGCACCGTGAACAGCGCGAAACCCGCGAGCTGCGCCAGAAACGGCCGATCGACCCGGTCGTGGCGCAGCGCCAGGGCCACCGCGAGCGCCGCCACCACCGCCAGCACGACCGTGGTCGGCACCAGGTTCTGCACCGACAGCAGGCCGAACAGGACGCCGAGCGCGCCGAAGACAGCCCATGTGCGATCCGGCCTGCCGAGGGCCGCGGTGACCAGATAGATCAGCGGCAACACGACCAACAGCTCCGCCAGCGCCCGCACCGTGCTCTCCGCGCCCGTCGGCCAGATCAGCAGCACCAGCCCGAGCGCGACGACACTCGGCCAGCGCCGCGGCATCGCCGCACCGATTCTGCTGTATCCCAAGGACATTCGTTGGTCCGATACCGTCATGACCCGCCTCCGTCGATCGCCGTTCCCTCAGCCTGGTGCGCGCGAACGCCAAATTTCGCAGCCGCGGCCGACCCTGTCCGTTTTCTTGTGATTCCTGGCAGAACAGACCCGCGAGGACAACGCCCGGCCCACCTACACTGGGCCGTATGGGCGCACGGACTGTTGCCGTCATCGGCTACGACGGCGCCGAGCTGCTCGACCTGGCCTGCGTCACCACCACCCTCGACGGCGCCAACCGGCTCGGCGCCGATCCGCCGTACCGGGTCGCACTGGCCACGCACGGCGGGCGGACCATCACCTGCGATTCCGGGCTGCGGTTGCACGGGCAGGCCCGGTGGGAGCGCCTCACCGGCCCCCTCGACACCTTGATCGTCTCCGGCGGTCTCGGCCATCTGGACGCGGCGCGCGACACCGCACTGGTCGCGCATGTCCGCAGGCTCGCCGCGGTGAGCCGCCGCGTCGCCTCGGTCTGCACCGGGGCGAGCGTGCTGGCCGCGGCCGGACTGCTCGACGGCAGGCGGGCGACCACGCACTGGATCGCCGCCGACATGCTGGCCGCCGAATATCCGCGCGTCACCGTCGATCCCGATCCGATCTACATCCGTGACGGCCGCGTCGCCACGGCGGCGGGGATGACCAGCGCGATCGACCTCATGCTCGCCTTCGTCGAGGAGGACCACGGCGCCGAGCTGGCCCGCCAGGTCGCCCGCGGCCTGGTGACCTACTTGCAGCGGCCCGGTTCACAGGCGCAGATGAGCATGTTCACCGCGCAGCCGCACGCCGAGCACGCGCTGGTCCGGCGGGTCACCGCGCATATCGCCGCGCATCTGTCCGAGGACCTGTCCACCGCGACGCTGGCCGCCAGGGAAGGCGTGAGCGCACGTCACCTGACCAGGCTGTTCGGCAAACATCTCGGCGTCACCCCCGGCCGCCACATCCGCCGCGCGCGGGTCGAGGCCGCCGCGCAACTGCTCGTCCACACCACGACCCCGGTCGCGGTGATCGCGACCCGCTGCGGCTTCGGCACCGCCGAATCACTGCGGCAGGCCTTCGTCCGCCGATTCGGGGTCGCCCCCGCCCACTATCGGGCAACGTTGTCGCGTCCTGCTCCCGACGCCGACCCGGAACCGTTGCCGGTCAGCCGATCCCGGCGGTGAAGGCGGTGAATCGCTCGGCGATGCGGTCGGGGTACTCGCCGTTGATGGCGTGGGACGCGTCGGGCCAGACCTCGACCTGCGCGCCGGGGATCAGGCGCGCGGTGGCGGCGGCCCGGTCGGCGTCGTGCACGATGGAGCGGCCCGCGAACAGGGCCAGGACCGGCACCGTCAGAGCGCGCAGCTGGTCCTCGGTGGGGCGCGGGAGCAGCGGCTGGGCGCCACGGTAATCCGTCATCCCGGCGGCGATCAGCCTGCCCTCGGGAATCGAGTCGTCGACCGGGACACCGCCGGAGATCCAGCCCAGCAAGCGGTTTCGCAGCCCGGTCGGCAGGGCGGGGACCGCACTGCCCAGCGAGACGACGATCATCTTCCAGCTCAGCCGGGCGAAGGTATCGGCCGGATCGAGCAGGGTGATCGAGGCGACGCGCTCCGGACGATGCAGCGCGGTCTGCACGGCCAGGTTCGCGCCGATGCTGACACCGAGCAGATGGGCCCGCCGAACCCCCAGTCCCACCAGGGTTTCGGCGATCCAGGTCGCCTGATCCGACCCATCGGTCAGCGCCGTGGTCTGCCCGCTCGCGCCCGGCTCACCCACGCTGTCCACCGACCAGACCGTGCGCCGCGCCATCAGGCCCGGCAGGTTGGTGGCCCACATCGGCGTCGAGGCCTGGCGGCCGGACAGCAAGACCACGGGGGTGTCGCCGCCGGGACCGAAGCGGTAGGCGCGCACGGGACCGAACGAGGTCGGCACCGCGGCGATGGCATCGGGCGGCGGAAGTTGGGCCATGCCCGCGCGGTAGGCGGCGGCGAAGTGCTCGAAGCTCGCCCGATCGGGGAAGTATCCGACCTTGTCCGCGGGTCGGCCGATCGTGGGAGCAAGGAACAACCCGTCCGCGGCCATATCGCCGAGCGTAGACCGCTGACCTGAGCGTATCCCGCAGCCGCGGTCGGCACCTGGTCAGCGCCCGCGCAGCAGGGCGACGATCGCGTCCTGATTCCTCCGCTCGGCGTTGTCCAGTGCGGTGCGGCCGTCCGCGTCGCGGATCCGCGGGTCGGCGCCCGCGTCGAGCAGCGCGGTCACGGTCTCCTGGTAGCGCTGCGAGCCGTCGCCGTAGACGATCGCCTCCTGCAGCGCCGTCCATTTCGGCGTGTTGACGTGGTTCACGTCGACGCCCGCCGCGACCAGCAGGCGCACGGTGCTCACGTGCCCGTGCTCACTGGCGGGAATGAGCGCGGTCCCGCCGTAGCGATTGACGCTGCGCAGGTCGGCGCCGTGGCGCAGGACCGGCTCGAGGATCTCGTCGAAGCCCTCGGCACCGGCGTAGAGGTAGGCGGAGTCCTGCAGGTCGTCCTTGGCGTCGACGTCGGCGCCCGCGTCGATGAGAGCCACCGCCGCCGCACTCGCCCGGTTCTTGGTGGCGGCGATCAGCGGCGTCCGGCCCTGGTCGCCGCGCGTTTCCAGATCGGCGCCCCGAGCGATCAGGTCACGTACGCGCGCCGCGTCGTTGCTCGCGGCGGCGGCGAACAGGTCGTCGTCGAGGCTGTGGTCGAGCTGCCGGGTGGTCGGCGGCGCCTGGATGGGGGCCTCGGTGGTCACCGTGGTGGCCGGAACGGCAGACCGTACGTCCGGATCGGCGGAACAGGCGCCGATACCCACCGCCAGCACGGCGAGCGCGAGCACGCTCGCGCGGGCGCCACGGATGGTCGAACGAGCCGGGTGCATGGGTTCTCCTCTGGTCAGGTCCCCTCCACCGTGCCCAGCGAGTGCCATCGCGTCCAGGACGCAGTACCGATCATCGCCATCGACACCGTCTATGGCGTGTCGCGGTAACCACGCGGTGAACAGCGCAGAACTATCGCTCTCGCCGTATTGCCCTGCGCGCCAGCCGATGTCCACACTGAGAGCCGTCCGACAGCGCGGTCGACACCTCCGCGGCCCGCACGGTCTCCCTGCCCCGCGCACCACGACGGGCGGCGATCACCACGAGCCGAAGGACGCGCGATGCCGTTTCTGCTGATCTCCGGAGTCTTCGTCGCCAAGGGCGCCCAGCCCGACGGCGACTCGGTGCGCTTCCGTCCCGACGACCCCACCCTGTGGGACCGGGTGGGCGGCCCACATCGGGTGAAACGCAACGCCTCCGGCGCCGCGCAGTTGCGCCTGGACGGCATCGATTCGCTGGAGACGCACTACACGCCCCGCCACGGCACCCGCACCCACCAACCGTTGCCGCTCGCCCACGCCGCCGCCGAGGAGCTGCTCGCCTGGCTGGGCTTCACCGGCGTGGTGCGCGATGCGAACGAGACCGTCACCGCCGCGGATCAGGCCGAGGTGCCCGGTTTCATCCTGACCCGGGGCGCCGATCTGCACGGCCGGTGTGTCGCCTTCGCCGGGCGCGGCGCCTCGCCCGATAGCGCGGGCGCCGAGATGTTCGTCGACGTGGCCCTGCTGCGACTCACCCTCAATCACCACCAGCTGGCCACCGGCCTGGCCTACCCGACGTTCTATCGCAGCCTGTTCCCCGCCCTGCGGACCGAGTTCGCCGCGGTCGCCACGGCCGCCGCGACCGCGGCGACCCCGCTCGGTGTCTGGGCGGCCGACGCGACGACCACCGGCGCCGCGATCACCTCGCCGACCGCCCTGTCCGACGAGGTGGTGCTGCTACCGAAGCTGTTCCGCCGCCTGGCCGACTACCTCGCGCTCGGCGACGGCGATCTCTCGCTCGACGGTTTCCCCGCCTTCCTCGCCCAGGCGGCCGATCGCTTCTTCATCCTCTCCACCGGTCACTCCACCACCGGTCTCGACGCGATCACCGTGGTCGACGGCCCGACCGTGCGCCTGACCCACCCGCCGACGGATCTGGTCTTCGACGAGAAGTAGCCGGGTGAGATACCTCGTTCCCGGGGTACCCCTGGGACATGACTACTCACGAGGATCAGCAACTCGACGAGGTCATCGAACGGTTGACCATCCGGTATCCGACCGTCGCCCCCGCCGAGATCGCCGACATCGTCCGCCGGACCCACGACCAGTTCGCCCGGGCCCACGTCCGCGACTTCGTCCCGCTGCTCGTCGAGCATCACGTGCAGGACGCGCTCGGCACCCGGACCGGCCGGATCCCACCCATCCCGATGTGATCCGGCGCCGGACCCCGCTAGCGTTGACGACGACGTCAACCTAGGAGGTCCGCATGCCCGACACCGTTCGCGGAGTCATCGCCCGCGCGAAGAACGCGCCGGTCGAAACCGTCGATATCGTGATTCCCGATCCCGGGCCGCACGATGTGGTCGTCCGCGTCCAGGCGTGCGGGGTCTGCCACACCGATCTGCACTATCGCGAAGGCGGGATCAACGACGAGTTCCCGTTCCTGCTCGGCCACGAGGCGGCGGGTGTCGTCGAGTCGGTCGGCGCGGCGGTCACCCATGTCGCCGAGGGCGATTTCGTCGTGCTGAACTGGCGCGCGGTCTGCGGCGAGTGCCGGGCCTGTCGGCGCGGTCGCCCCTGGTACTGCTTCGACACCCACAACGCCAGCGTGCCGATGACGCTCACCGACGGCACCCCGCTCACTCCGGCGCTCGGCGTCGGCGCGTTCGCCGACAAGACCCTGGTGCACGAAAAGCAGTGCACCAAGGTCGATCCCGAGACCGATCCGGCCGTGGCCGGACTGCTCGGCTGCGGTGTGATGGCCGGCATCGGCGCGGCGGTGAACACCGGCGCGGTCTCGCGCGGCGACAGTGTCGCGGTGATCGGCTGCGGCGGCGTCGGTGACGCGGCCATCGCCGGCGCCTTCCTCGCCGGCGCGGGCACCATCATCGCGATCGATCGCGACCCGCGAAAGCTGGAGTGGGCCAGGGACTTCGGTGCCACCCACACCATCGACGCGAGCACCGCCGATGTGGTCGAGCAGATCAAGGAGCTCACCGACGGATTCGGTGCCGACGTGGTGATCGACGCGGTCGGGCGCCCGGAGACCTGGAAGCAGGCGTTCTACGGCCGCGACCTGGCAGGCACCGTGGTGCTCGTCGGCGTCCCGACCCCGGACATGACCCTGGACATGCCGCTGATCGATCTGTTCTCGCACGGCGGCGCGCTGAAGTCGTCCTGGTACGGCGATTGCCTGCCCGAACGCGACTTCCCGATGCTCATCGACCTGCACCGCCAGGGCAGGCTGCCGCTGGATCGCTTCGTCACCGAGCGCATCGGCGTCGACGAGGTCGAGCAGGCGTTCGCCGCCATGGGCGAGGGCAAGGTGCTGCGCTCGGTGGTGGTCTGGTGAGTGCCCGCATCGAGAAGGTCGTCACCTCGGGCACTTTCGCGCTCGACGGCGGCACCTGGGACGTCGACAACAATGTGTGGCTGATCGGTGACGACACCGAGGTGCTGGTGGTCGACGCCGCTCACGATGCCGACGCCATCGCCGCCGCGGTCGGTGCCCGGCACGTCACCGCGATCCTGTGCACGCACGGCCACAACGACCACGTGACCGTCGCGCCGGAGCTGTCCCAGCGACTCGACGCGCCGGTCCTGCTGCATCCGGGCGACGAGCCGCTGTGGCGGATGACCCACCCCGACGCCGCCTACCGCTCGCTGGCCGATATCGACCGGATCACGGTGGCGGGCAACGATATCGACCTGCTGCACACTCCGGGCCACTCCCCCGGCTCGGTCTCGCTGCACCTGCCGGAGTTGTCGGCGCTGTTCACCGGCGACACCCTGTTCGCGGGCGGACCCGGCGCCACCGGCCGTTCCTACTCCGATTTCGGCACCATCATCGATTCCATCCGCGACCGGCTGTTCGCCCTCCCGGACGATACGACGGTGCACACCGGCCACGGCCCCGACACCGCGATCGGCGACGAACGTCCCGCGCTCGCGGACTGGATCGCCCGCGGTCACTGAGCCCGCCGGGAGCGTCCGCCGCGTCCGTCGGCGGGCACTCCCGACGCTCGAATCCATCGTGCTCCCGGAGCCGGTCAGCCGATCCGTCGGGCGCGAACCAACGCCAGCCCGCCGAGCGCCGCGCCCAGCACCCCGACCACGCCGGCGATGTACCCGCCCGCGATCCCGTTGCCGGTGCCGAGACCACCGTCGGCGGTGACCACGACGAACACTCCGACAACGGCGGCGATCACCGCCGCGCCCACCGCGAACGCGGCCCGGACACTCGACGGCCGCGCCAGCGCGATCCCGCCGAGGACGGCCCCGAACAGGGCGAGAAACGCGGCCGAGGTCGCGATCGCGCGGTCGGCGGTCAGGCCGTAGGCGTCCGCGACGAGAACGGTCGACGCGGACGCCGGCGCGGCCGAGACGAGCCCGGCGCCCAGAACGGCGGCGACGGCGCCGGGGAGGTGACGGAAAGACGACATGGGGTGCTCCTTCGATCTGCTGCGTACCGCTCGATCGTCGCCCCGCGCCCCGGGTCCGGTCGTCGTGCGACCGTGGACAATCCACGCTGCCACGCCCGCGGTATCGGCTACCACCGAGGCGGTAGCACCGGCTCGGATACCGCGAGCGCGGTAGTCGCGGGATCATCCCGTCGCCGGACTCGCCGCGCCGCCGATCGGACTAGGGTGCTGGCATGAGCAGGGCATGGATCGGCGACTGGGCGATCGCGGTCGGCGTGGCTGCGGTCCTGCTGATCACCGCGCTGACCCGGCAACCGTCCCCGACCGAGACGCGGCCCTTCGGATACGCGTTGCTGGTCGCCGGTGGACTGGCGCTGGCGGCCCGGCGCCGGGCGCCGGTGGCGGTGCTGGTGGCGACCGGAGCCTGCGCGCTGGGGTCCCAGGCACTCGGATTCGACGTGCCCGCCGTCGCGTTCCTGTTCGCGGTGTACTTCGCCATGCGCGCGGGCCACCGCTGGGTGACGCTCGCCGCCTCGATCCTGCTCCTGGCGACCCTTCCGCTCGCCGCCATGCTCTCCCTGCACGACACCGCCGCCGCGCTCGCCCGGTCCCGCGACGCGCTCGAGATCGCCTGGCTGATCGCGGCGGCCGCCGCCGGTGAGGCGCTGCGGCAGGCCGAGCGCCGCGCCGACGAGGCCGAACGCACCCGGGAGGAGACCGCGCGCCGCCGCGCCGACGAGGAACGCCTGCACATCGCCAGGGAACTGCACGATTCGCTCACCCNCCGGTGAGGCGCTGCGGCAGGCCGAGCGCCGCGCCGACGAGGCCGAACGCACCCGGGAGGAGACCGCGCGCCGCCGCGCCGACGAGGAACGCCTGCACATCGCCAGGGAACTGCACGATTCGCTCACCCATCAGATCTCGGTGATCAAGGTGCAGTCCGAGGCGGCCGTCCACGTCGCGCGCAAACGCGGAGAGGAGGTGCCCGAGGCGCTGCTGGCCATCCGGGAGGCCGGGCGAGAGGCGGCCCGCGAGCTACGGGCGACGCTGGAAGCGCTGCGCGACGACGGCGCACCGCGGCCGGGGCTCGCCCACGTCGGCGAACTGGTCGAGCGCGTGCGCCTGTCGGGCGTCGACGCGACGCTGACCATCGCGGGCACCCGCACCGATGTCCCCGCCGCCGTCGACCGGACCGCCTACCGGATCGTGCAGGAATCGCTCACCAATGTCACCCGCCACGCGCACGCCGACACGGCTTCGGTGCGCATCGACTACGGCGCGGACACTCTCGTGGTCGACGTCGCCGACGACGGCCGGGCCACCCCCGCCACCGCGCCGCTGCCCGGTGTCGGCCTGCTCGGGATGCGCGAGCGGGTGACCGCGCTCGGTGGGCACCTGCATGCCGCGCCGCGCGTCGGCGGCGGATTCGCCGTGCACGCCGAATTACCGGTGGTGCGGGCATGATCCGGGTGCTGCTGGTCGACGACCAGCCGCTCATCCGCAGCGGCTTCCGGGCGCTGCTCGACATCGAGGACGATATCGAGGTCGTGGCCGAGGCGGCCGACGGACGCGAAGGCGTCGACCTGGCCCGGCGGCACCTGCCCGACATCGCCCTCATCGATATCCAGATGCCGAGCGTCGACGGCATCGAAGCGACCCGCCGCATCGCGGCCGACCCGGCCCTGGCCGCGGTGCACGTCGTCATCCTGACCAACTACGGCCTCGACGAATACGTCTTCGACGCGCTGCGCGCGGGCGCGGCGGGGTTCCTCGTCAAGGACATCGAACCCGAGGACTTCCTGCACGCCATCCGGGTGGCCGCCCGCGGCGACGCCCTGCTCGCCCCCTCGATCACGCGCCGCCTCATCGCCCGCTACGTCACCCAGCCGCCGCACACCCCCGCCACGGATTCGGCACTGCGCGAACTCACCGCCCGCGAACGCGAAGCCGTCGCCCTGGCCGCTCACGGCCTGTCCAACGACGAGATCGCCGCCCACATGGTGATCAGCCCGCACACCGCCAAGACCCACCTCAACCGCGCGATGACCAAGCTCCACGTCCGCGACCGCGCCCAGCTCGTCGTCATCGCTTACGAATCCGGGTTGGTCACGCCGCGCACGCGGCCGTCCTGATCGGGACGAGCTGCCGCTACCGCCCGATTCCGGGCACGAATCGTGGTGTCCTGGCGCAATATTCGCGATAGCCGACGCCGTGGACGCGCGCCGGATACGGCTCCTCCACCACCCGAACCTGTCCCTCGATCGTCCCGAGCAGCAGCGCGAACGCCGCCAGGGCCACGATGTTCGGGACGATCAGCGCGATCCCCGCCGCGAAGACGAGCATGGCGGTGAAGATCGGGTTGCGCACGAGGGCGAACACGCCGGTGTGCACCAGCGCCGTTGTCTCACTGGCGTCGACGCCGATGTGCCACGAGGCGCCCATCTGGTTCTGAGCGACCAGGGTCGCGCCGATACCGGCCACCGCCAGCACGACGCCGATCAGCTGAATCATCGTGGCGGTGAGGAACTCGAGCGGAGCCACGATGCCGGTCAGCTGGAGCGCCACCCCGGCGAGGCCGACGAGGATCGCCGCGACGAAGCCCACCCCGGCCAGCCATTCGAGCGAGCCGGGACGGCCGCTGACGCCACGGAATCCGGTGGAGCCGGTCGTTCGATACTGCCGCAGGCTGCGCCACCCGAATCCGAGCGCACCGAAGATCACATACAGGACCAGTGCCGTCACCGCCATGGCCGATTCCTCTCATCCAGCACAGCAGTCGCGAGCGCCGATCGGCGGTGTCGCACAGCAGGTGTCGCCGCGCCAGGCGTCGCGCCCTTCCTTGACGGCGATGACCGCGATCACCAGCGCGGCGATCGGGTCGGCCCACGACCAGCCCAGCGAGGCGTTGAGCACGAGCCCGACCAGCAGCACCGCGGACAGATAGGTGCACAGCATGGTCTGCTGGGAATCGGCCACCGCCGACGCGGATCCGAGTTCACGGCCCGCCCGGCGCTGCGCGGTCGACAGCACCGGCATGATCACCAGACTCAGGGCGGCCAAGGCGATGCCGATCGGCGAGTGTCGCGCGTCGTCCGCGCCGGTCAGCGCCCGGATCGCGTCGACGGTGACGTAGGCGGCCAGCGCGAAGAACGACACCGCGATGATCCGCAGCGCGACCTTCTCCCGCGCGTGTGGGTCCCGGCCGGCGAACTGCCAGGCCACCGCCGCCGCGGACGACACCTCGATCACCGAATCGAGCCCGAACCCGATCAGCGCCGTCGAGGACACCCGCGCGCCTTCGGTCAGCGCGATGCCCGCCTCGACCACGTTGTAGGTGATCGTCGCCGCCACGAGCCACCGGATCCTGGTCGCCAGCACCCGTTGTCGATCCGAAACCAGCAGCGGTACCCCGAGTTCCGCCATCAGCAGCAGTCCTGCGTCGCGGCGGCCGGGCAGCAGGCCGGATCGACCGCGAGCACCAGCCCGACCAGGTCGTCGAGCGCGCGCCCGATCCGGGGATCGGCCAGTTCGTATCGGCTGCGCCTGCCCTCGGGCACGGCGACGACCAGCCCACAACCGCGCAGGCAGGCCAGGTGATTCGACAGGATCTGCCGCGATACCCCGATCTGGTCCGCCAGCTCCGACGGATAGCCCGGCCCGGCGCGCAGGCTCAGCAGAATCCGCGTCCGGGTCGGGTCCGAGAGCGCGTAGCCGAATCGGGACAGCGCGTCGCCGTGCATCGTGGTGCTCACATCTCCGATAGTACAGCTGATTCTGTATTCAGAAAACAGTGAATCAACTCGGCCGCTCGATGTCACGTTCCCCCACCCGCCGCATCCCCACGACGAGGGCGATGACCAGGGCGAATGCCACGAACGACGTGCCGGTGCGCAGGAAGTGGAACAGATCCCAACGGGCCAGGATCGCGGCATAGTCGGTCGGCGCACCGTCGGTCACCCACCGGTTGATCCGGTGATTGATCGGCACATTGCCCCAGCGGGTGATCAGGAACGAGGCGACCACCAACGCCGTGGCGACCGCGGCGGCGACCCGGCGCCGGCCGGACGTCAGCACCGCGAAGGCCAGGCAGCTCAGCGCCGCCGCGGCCATCGTGGCCTGCATGCTGATGCTGTTGTTGCGCATGAGTTCGGTATGGAATTCCAGGCGCATCCGCAACGGCACACGATGGAACGTCGGCACCAGATTGGCGGCGCCGTAGCCGAAGGCACCGGCGAGCAGGCCGGTGGTGACCAGGGCGAGCGAGCGGACGAGCACGGGTCCCCCTCGGCCGGTCACGCGGCGGCGACGCGGCGGGTGAGCTGGTCGGCGCGACGGAGCTTGCCGTCGGGCGTGAACTCACCGAACAGGAAGACCTCCGTGGCCACGGACCCGGTGGTGCGCAGCGTGGCGTGCACAGTCAGCCGGGCGGCCATCCGGGTACCGTCCGCGATCACCTCGTGCACCTCGAATCGGTAGTCGCGCAGGTTCTTGCGCACCGGCCGCAGGTGCGCGATCAGCCGGTCACGGTCGAGCCGGATCCCGTCGGCGACCTGGATCACCTCGGGCGCGTGGAACCGGTCGACCACCTCGGCCGGATCGGCGTCGCTGTCGAGGGCCGCGGCGGTGAAATCGGTGAAGAAATCGGCGATGAACCGCTCGGGCGAGCGGGGTGATGCAGGGTCCATGACACTCCAGCCGTAGAATTCTTACAGTGCTGTAAAGATTAGACTCGACCAGGCAACTTTGACAAGGGTGTAAGACTTTGACCGCATCACGGGAACCGAAGCGACGGGCCGACGCCACCCGCAGCCGGGCGGCCGTCCTCGACGCCGCCACCCGCCTGCTCGCCACCCGACCGGACGCGGGCATGGCCGCCATCGCCGCCGAGGCGGGGGTGACCCGGCAGACCGTCTACGCGCACTTCGCTTCGCGCGAGGACCTGATCAACGCGGTCGTCGACCGCACGACCGGCCGCGCCGCCGAAGCCATGCAGGCCGCCGACCTCGACAGCGGGCCGGCTACCGCGGCGCTGCTGCGCATGCTCGACGTGGGCTGGCAGTTCTTCCGCGTCTCACCCCTGGCTCACCACGTCGGCGCGTTCGCCCGGCAGCGCGACGAGGACCGCCAGCTGCCGGTCAACCACCGCCTGCTCCGCCTCGTCACCCGTGGGCAGCAGGCCGGCGAATTCACCGACACGGTCACACCGCAGTGGCTCGTCACGGCGATCGTGGCGGTCAGTCATGCGGCGGGCGACGAGGTCAGAGCCGGGCGGATGACCCAGCCGGAGGCTCAGATCACATTGCGCGACAGCGTTCTCCGGCTCGTCGGCGGCCGCCTCGACCACCCCTGAGCCTGCGGGATCAGACCACGGCGACCGTGTCGAGGAGTGCGCGCGCCGCGCCCGGTGTCAAGGCGAGTCCGGCGGTGTGGGCTTCGGCGAAGGCGTCCGCGCCCAAGCCGGTGCGGACCATGGCGGTGGCGCGGTCGATATCGGGTTCTTCGGCAGGCAGCAGCGGCATGCCGGTACCGGCTCGCAGCGCCTCGGCAGCGCCGAGCAGACGTGCGGCGGTAGCGAATTCGCCGAGCGCAGCGGTGGCGGCGGCCGCGCCACCGAGGGCGAACGCGGCGTCGCGGGGCGCGTCCATCCGCTGGGAACCGTCGAAAGCGCGCAGATGTTGGGCCAGACCCGCGGCGGATTCGCCGCGCAGTTCCAGCAGATAGCCCAGTTCGACCTGGAGCATCGGGACGAACAGCGGGATCTCGTCCTCGCCGGCGGGGTCGGTGGGGGCATCGGCGAGCAGGGCGCGCAGCAGTCGCTCCGCCTCCTCGGGACGGCCGTCCCGGCGCGCGGTGAAAGCGAGCACGATCGAGGCGAACAACCGGCCCGCGCCGTCGCCCTGTTCGGCCGCGAGCACCATCGCCTGCTCGGCGAAATCACGCGCTGCGTCGAACTCGGTGTGCTGCATGGCGATCCAACCGAGCCAGCACAGGTGCGACGCGGCCTGCCCCCACAACTCCAGCTCTCTGGCCAGCACCAGGGCTTCGCGATGGATCTCGGCGGCACCGGCCAGATCGCCGGTCAGCTCGGCCAGACCACCGAGCCATTCGGCGGCTTGCAGCCTGCCCCACCGATCGCCGAGCTCGGCGAACAACCGCGCCGCTTCGTTCGCGTAGCGAGTCAGCGCCGCCACATCGGCTCGGCTGTGCGCGGACTTCGCCAGCGCCACCTGGATGGTCGCCACGCTCCAGCGGTCGCCGAGGTCCCGGCACTCCGAAAGCAGCTCTCGCACCGAGGTTTCCAGGTCCTGGTTGGCGCCGGCATCCAGCGCCGCGGTCAGCAGGACGACTTCGGCGCGCACCCGCACGGCGGGGTCGTCGAGGGCGGCGAGCCCCGCCGACACCTGCGCGCGGCGCGTACTCGCCTCGGTGAAGTCGCCCTGCTGGAAGGCCGCGGTGAGCTGCCAGGCCGCCACCGGCGCCCGTCGGTGCGCGCTGCCACCCAGCGCGAGGGCCGCGTCGAACCAGCGTCGGGCCAGGCCGAGGCGGCCACGCAACAGCCAGTACCAGGCCAGGGCGTCGGTGAGTCCGAGCGCCGTGTCGGCGTCGCCCTCCCGCAGCGAATCATCGAGCGCCAGGCGCAGATTCGCGTCCTCGCTGTCGAGCTGACACAGCCATCGTTGCTGGTCGGCGCCGTGGAGTTCGGGCGCGGCGCGCTCGGCCAGCGCACGGTAGTACCGGTGATGCGCCCGCCGCACCGCGATGTCTTCCCCCGCCTCGGCCAGCCGGTCCAGGCTGAACGCCGCCACCGATTCGAGCAGCCGATACCGGCGCCCGCTCTGCTGGACCAGCGATCGGTCGACCAGCCGGGCGATCACATCGGCGACCACGGCGGGCGCGACCGGCGCCGCCGCGCCGTCGATCTCGGCGGCGCACACCGATTCGGCCGCCGCCAAGGTGCAGCCGCCGGCGTGGACGGCCAAGCGGCGCAGCACGACTCGCTCGTCCTCGTCGAGCAGCCCCCAGCTCCAATCGATCATGGCCGCGAGGGTCTGCTGGCGCGGCGGGCCACCACGATGCCCGGTCGCCAGCAGCCGGAACCGGTCGTCGAGCCGGGCCACCATCTCGTGCACACCGAGCGCGCGGACCCTGGTCGCGGCCAGCTCCAGCGCCAGCGGGATGCCGTCGAGCCTGCGGCACAGCGTGGCGACCGCGTCGGCGTTGTCCGCGTCGAGCGCGAACTCCCGCGCGCCCGCCTGCGCGCGAGTCACGAAGAGCCGCACCGCGTTCGACTCGGCGATCGTGGACACGTCACTGCCGGCGGGCGGCACGGTGAGCGGTTCGACCGTGACGACGTCTTCACCGGCCAGACGCAGCTGTTCGCGGCTGGTCGCGAGGATGCGCAGCCGTGGAGCCGCGCCGAGCAGGGCCTCGGTGAGGTCGGCCACGTGTTCGACGATGTGTTCGCAGTTGTCCAGCACCAGCAGCAGTTCCTGTTCGGCCAGCGCCTCCCCCAGTGCCGCCGCCGAACCCGCGCCGTCCGCGAGCCGGACGCCCACGGCCTGTGCCACCGTGTCGGCGAGGCGGTCGGCGTCGGTGGTGGCCGAGGCCAGCGGCGCGAGCTCGACGAGCCAGGTGCCGTGCGCGGCGCGATCGCCGCGGGCCGCCGCGGTCGCCGTGGCGAGGCGGGTCTTGCCGACGCCGCCCGGGCCGATCAACGTCACCAGGCGCGAGTCGTCCAGAGCCCGGCTCAACGCGTCGAGATCGGCTGTCCGGCCGATCAATGCGGTGCGCGGCGCGGGGATGTTCGTCGTGCGCCTGCGGACGACGGCGCGCGGACGAGCGACCACCAGGTCGGGGTCGTGGCCGAGGATCGACCGGTGCAGGTCGACCAGTTCCGGGCTCGGGTCCAGCCCCAGTTCGTCGGCCAGTTGCCTGCGCAGGTCCTCGTAGCCGTCGAGCGCGTCGGCCTGCCTGCCCGCGCCGTAGAGGGCCCGCAGCTGGGCCGCGCGCAGCCGTTCCCGCAGGGGATGTTCCGCGACGAAACGAGTGAGCTCACCGACGACCGCGCCGTATTCGCCCTCGGCGAGCCGGGCCTCGGCCAGTTCCTCGACCGCGACCAGGCGCAGCTCTTCCAGCTGGGCGATGGCCGAGCGGGGGAATTCCGCGTCGCGGAAGTCGGCGAAGGCCGGTCCGCGCCACAGTGCCAGCGCCTCGGTCAATGTCGCGATCCGCTGTCCGGTGTCGGTGTGGGCGCGGGCCTGGGCCAGGAGAGCGCGGAACCGCAAAGCGTCGACCGTGGTAGTGGCCAGGCGGTATCCGGGCGGCGGCGACACGACCAGATCGCGACCGCCGGGTTCGGCGTCCTCGAGCGCGCGGCGCAGCTGCGAGGCCTTGGCGGCGAGGGTGCCCGCGGGATTGCCGGGCGGGTCCTCGCCCCAGATGTCATCGATCAACCGGTCGGCGGACACCGGCTGACCGGCGGCGAGCAGCAGGTCGGCCAGCAGGGCGCGAACCTTGGTCCCGGGGACCGGCACGACGTCACCACCGTCGGTCCACACCGTCAGCGGACCGAGCACACCGAAACGCATAACCGCACCCTAGCGGGTTCCGCGCGCACCGGAATCCGACCGTAAACAAACCGGAAGCCCCCGGGCGCACTGTGGTCCCAACGAGATCGACACACCACAGGAGCACGACATGAAACTCACCGCCCTCGCCCTGATCACCGGCATCGCCGCCACCGCGCTGCTGTCCGCCTGCGGCACCGACAAGACCGCCGCGCCCAGCTCGCCCGGCGCTTACGTCGAGGTCAACGGCCTGCACATGTACTACGAGCGCCATGGCGTGGCGACCGACCAGCCGCCACTGGTGCTGCTGCACGGCGCGCTGTCTGGCATCGGCACCGACTTCGCCGAGCTGATCCCCGAGTTGTCCAAGACCCGTGAGGTGATCGCGATCGAGCAGCAGGCGCACGGCCGCACCGCCGATATCGACCGCCCGCTGCGCACGCCACAGATGGCCGAGGACACCGTCGCGCTGCTCGGTCAGCTCGGCATCCGGCGGATCGACCTGCTCGGCTACAGCATGGGCGCCGGCGTCGCGCTCGACATCACGCTGCGCCACCCGGAACTGGTGCGCAAGCAGGTCCTGCTCTCGGGCGGACTCGGCGTCGAGGCCATGCACCCCGGGCTGATGGACGGGATGGACGAGCTGAAGCCCGAGCACCTGCACGGCTCGACGTTCCACACCGACTACCTGGCCAATGCTCCGCGACCGGAGGACTTCCCCCAGCTGGTGGCCCGGGTCGTCGACCACGACGTGCACGGCATGCCGTCGGTGTCCCCGGAGGCCGCCCGCACCATCAAGGCCCCGACGCTGACCGTGATCGGCGACTCCGACATCGTCCGGCCCGAGCACGCCGTCGAGATGTTCCGGCTCTTCGGCGGCGGCATCATGGGTGACACCCCCGCGGGCCTGCCGAATGCCCAGCTGGCGATCCTGCCCGGCACCTCCCACATCACCGCGCCCCATCGCCCGGAGCTGCTGCTGCCGATGATCCCCGCCTTCCTCGACGCGCCCGTCAAGGACGCCTGATGCGCGAGCCGATGCGGGTGGCCCTGATCGTCGGGTCCACCCGCACAGGCCGTTTCGGTCCGCTGGTGGCCGACTGGTTCGCCGGTCGCCTCGCCCGCCGCCCCGAACTGAGCCTGGACCGGATCGACCTGGCCACCGCCGAGCTGCCCCACCAGCTCCCCGACCTCGACGACGACCGCCCGGACCCGGTGCGCGCGTTGGGTTCCCGGCTCGCGACCGCCGACGCCTTCGTCCTCGTCACCCCCGAGTACAACCGGAGTTTCCCGGCGCCGGTGAAGAACGCGATCGACTGGTTCGACATCGAATGGGCCGCCAAGCCGGTCTGCGTGGTCACCTACTGCCGCGATACCGAAGGCGGCCACGGCGCCGCCCAGCTGCGTCAGGTCTTCGGCGAACTCAACGCCGTCCCGATCCGCCGCACCGTCACCATCACCAAGGCCTGGCAACGCTTCGCCGTCGACGGCTCCTGGCCCCGCCGCGACCCCGAGCTCGACGACACCGTCGAAACCACCCTCGACCAGCTCACCTGGTGGGCCACGGCCCTGCACACCGCCCGCACCACCACCCCCTTCGTGCCGTGACGGCCTGCGCGGACCGATGAGTTCCGGGCCGGGCCGTCGTCTCTTCTGACAAGACGCACCCAGCGGAGGAGTCGCCGTGCCCGTTCGACAATCACCCGAGCAGCTGGTCGCCGTCGGCGATGTCGACCTGTGCGCGACCACCTTCGGCGATCGGCGACAGCCCCCGGTGCTGCTGCCGTGCACCTCGGTGCTGTTCTGGGAAGACGAGTTCTGCCGCAAGCTGGCCGAGGCGGATCGGTTCGTCCTGCGCTACGACATCCGCGACACCGGCCGCTCGACCGCCTATGCGTGCGGCTCCCCCGGCTACACCCTCCGTGACCTGGTCGCCGACCTCCTCGGCCTCCTGGATGTCTTCGAGCTCGCGCGGGCCCAGCTGGTCGGCTTCTCCGTGGCCGGGTGGATCTGCCAGCTCGCCGCACTCGACTACCCCGACCGGGTCTCGGCGCTGACCCTGATCAACACCCGCCCGACCGCGCCCGGCCCCGCCGACCCGGACCTGCCCGAACACGCGGACCGGGTCATGGCGTCGTTCACCCGCAACCCGCTCCCGGACTGGTCCGACCGGGCGGCGGTGATCGACTACCGCGTCGAACAGGCCCGGGTACTCGCGGGCGCCCACGGCTTCGATGAACAGCAGGCGCGACAGCAGGCGACCGCGATGGTCGACCGCACCACCGATGCGGCCGCGAGCGCGCTCAACCTGGCCTATGTCGACTCGGGACCGCGCTGGCGCGAGCGCCTGGGCGACATCACCGCGCCGACCCTCGTCGTCCACGGCACCGACGACCCGTTCTTCCCCTCCGGCAACGGTCGAGCCCTGGCCGACGAGATCCCCGGCGCCGAACTGCTCGCTCTGGACGGCATCGGCCACGAACTCCCGGCCGTCACCTGGGATCGCGTGCTCACCGCCCTGGTTTCGCAATATCCCGACCGAAGCGGCGACGTCGCTGCCTCGCGCGCGATCGTCGCGGGCACGGGAACCGCCATCGACCCTCTATCGGGTGACACACAGCCCCTGCCGCGATCGACATCGCGCCGCGGCGATGAGCCCCCGGCGTCGGCGCACCACGATCGACCACCTGGCGACTCGCGCACCGCGAAGTAGCGAAACGGGTCAGACCGCCAGCGGCAGCTCGACCGGATCGCCGGCTTCGGCGCCCGCGCCGCGCACCACCGCGGCCAGCAGCCCGAGCAGGACAAACTGGTCGCGTGGCAGCAACAGCGCCTCCGGCGCCCAGTTGTGCACGAACCCGACGGCCAGCCCCGACGCGGGATCAGCCCAGCCGCCGGATCCGACGAAACCGATGTGCCCGAACGCGTTTCGCGCACCCGGCACCGGCATGGAGTGGTAGCCCAGCCGCCAGCCCATCGGCAGCAGGAGATTTCGGTCGGGCAGTACCGATTGCAGCCGCGCCATGGTGCGCACCCGCTTGCGGGAGAACAGCGGCGACTCGGTGGCGATCGCGTTGTAGACGGCGGCCAGCGAGCGCGCGGTGAACACTCCGTTCGCGCCGGGCAGTTCACCGCGGAGGATGGCCGGGTCGGCGCCGTGGGCCAGGCGGTCGATGCCCTGGGTGTAGATCGACCGCAGGAAGCCCGCGCCGGGCACCGGAGTACGCGAGGCGAGCCGAATCATCATCTCGGCCTGCGGAATTCCGAGCGGCGTTGTCGATCCGTGCGTCACGGCCACGGTGGTGCGCGCGTCGGGGCCGGGGGCACCGAGGTGCAGACCGTCGACACCCAGCGGCTCGGCCAGCTCCGTGCGATACAGCTCGCCCATGCTCTTGCCGGTCACCGACCTGGCGATGCCCGCGATGATGGTTCCGTACGAAATCGCGTGGTAAGCGGGAATTCCGCGGAATCGGTCCGGTGCGGCGGCGGCGAGGCGTTCCTCGATCAACCGATGATCGGCGAGTTCATCGGCGGTATGGGCGAACACGCCGATCCGCGACAGCCCGGCCCGATGACTCATCGCCTCCGCGACGGTGATCTTCGCTTTGCCGTTCACGCCGAACTCCGGCCAGTACTCCGCGACCGGCGCCCGGTAGTCCACCAGCCCGCGTTCGGCCAGAAGATGCAGCACCGTCGAGGTGACGCCCTTCGACGTCGAATACGACAACGCCGCGGTGTTCTCCTGCCACGGCACCGTGGCCGCGGCATCCGCGCACCCGGCCCACACGTCGACAACCCGCCGTCCGTGCTGGTACACCGCCAGCGCACCACCGCCGCGCCCGCCGTCGAACAGCCGCCCGAACCGGTCGATAGCCTCCCGGAACTGGGGTGCGGCGCTCCCGCGAATCGCGGTGGCCTGCGGCCCGGACGATGCTCCACGCATTAGAAAACCTCACATGTCACCATTGACAGACGGATTCCGGAGCACTGTCCGCAACCAGTCGGAGTGTTTACGTTACCGGAGATCAACAGGCATTTCGAGACCACGTCACCACCTCGATACCCGCCTGCTCACATTCCTCTCCTCCGGAGAATTTCGCTTAACAAGTTTGTCTCAGGAGACCAACCGACCTCGGACCGCGCCGCTTCGCCGCCGGCCCGGCTCGCGGGCTCGAAGAACAGCCCGCCCATGGCGCCCGGGCGCGGGTCGAACCCGCGCCCGGCCGAACGATCGGCGTTCCTGGTCCTCAGACCCGCGAACGGTCGATGCCCGCTTCGATCAGCGCGGTCCGCGCGACGTCCTTCGCGCACGCGGTGAGCGCACCGAGCGCGCTGATCCGGCTGAAGGTCTGCCCGGTGTGGACGACATTGTCGTGCTCGTCGTCACCGTCGACGATCGGCACCGCGCCCGCCAGCAGCCACTTGCGGACATCGGCGACCGAGGGCAGCGTCCCGGTCGCCCGCAGATGCAGTTGCTGCACCAGCAGGATGACACCGGCGACCACGGGGGTGGCCTGACTGGTGCCGTGCTGGATCGACTCACCGGTGTCGTTGCGGATCCCCGACGAGGTCGTCGGGGCGCCGGGCGCGAAGATGTCGGTCGCGCAGTCGCCCCCCGCTGTCGCGTGCAGGCGCTGCGAGAACGGCGTGATCCGGTCCGGCGCCGTGGACAGGGCGGTCGCCCCGGATCCGTAACTGAACGATCCCTCGTCGGCGTCGTAGACCGCGCCGACACTGATCGTCTGACGGAAGATCGCCGGGTAGCTCATCCCCTGGGCGCTGCTGTGCCCGAAGTAGTCGTTACCCGCCGCGACACAGCAGGCGACCCCGGCGTCGGTGAGCTTGCGCAACTCCGCGCCGATGCCGTCACCGGCGAAACCCGCGTCCGAGGTGTTGTTGTCCGAAGCGCCGAGCGACATACAGACCACGGAGATGCCGAGCGCCGCCCGATTGGCCAGTACCCACCGCAGTGCGTCACGGATCGCGAGAAAGCTACCGCCACCGGAGTTGTCGAGCACCTTGACGGGCACGACGTTCGCGCGCGGCGCCATCCCGGTGTGCACGCCGCCGGCGCAGATGATGCCCGCGACATTGGTGCCGTGCCCCTGGCCGTCGGTCGCGTCGGTGGGCGAACCGTTGTTGTCGGTGGTGAAGTTCCGGCTCGCCCGGACCCGACCGGCGAAATCGACGTGGGTGGTGCGCAGCCCGGTATCGAGCACGGCGACGGTCATGCCGGTTCCGTCGACGTTGAACTTGGCCCGCGCCTCGGCCGCGCGCACCAGCAGATCGACCTCGAGCAGTTCGGGCAGCACCGACAGGTCGGACTGCAGCGGCTTCTCGACGGGGACGACCGTGTCGAACGCGACGCCGGCTTCCGGCTCGGCGGAGATGATGTCGGACATGATGATTCCTCCTACAGCGCCGAGTACTCGACGATGAAGTCGAAGACGTCGCGCGTCATCCGACGGCCGAAATTGGGCTTCGAGTTGTCACCGATCGCGCCCGCGGCCCCGCGGAGCACGCCGACCACGTAGGGCCAGCCGTCGGTGTCGTACACGTAGAGGCCGGAACCGCTGTCGCCGTACCACGCGTCCATGAAGAAGTTGATGTACTGGCCGTTGAGCAGCCCGTTGCCTTCGTTGCCCCAGATCTGCGGCTGCGCCTTGTCACTGGGATGTCCGTACAGATACATCCGGTTGCCGGTCACCACGTTGTCGGGCGCGACCCACAGGCCCTTCCACCCCGAGGCCCGGCCGGGAAAGTCCCCGTAACCGGAGAACTCGATGACGGCGTAATCGAATCGCGCGTCACCGCCCGCGTTGTTGACCCAGCCCCCGGGCACCGTCACGTTGTAGCCGCCGTGGCTGCCGAAAGGCATCGGGGTGGGGTCCTGACGATCGGTACCGGGCGCGAAGGACGCGAACGGCAGCCAGTTCGTCCCGTTGTGCACCACGTGCGCCGCGGTCACCGCGGTCGATGGCCCGACCATCGTCCCTGACCCGGCGTATCCGCCGCCCGGCAGCGCGAGGTAGGTGACCGTGCTCATCGGATACACCGTGTTGTCACGGCGCACAACACGGTTGTCGGTGCCGATGATGCCCGACAGCGCGTGCAGCGACTTGGCGTCGATGTGTTCGGACTCCGAGCGCGGCAGCGCGGTGTAGGACGACGTGCGCCGATCGCGGTCGGCCCGCAGCAGCTCGACGAACGAGGTGTTCGGCGCGTCGGTCGTGTATTCCTTGCCGTCGTTGAAGATCACCGGCCGCAGCGCTTCGGCGAGCTCGTAGTCCGACATCTCGAGAACGGAGCCGAGTTCGTCCCCGTACGGCGGTTCGACGCGCGGATACACCGAGTTCGGCGACACCCTCGCATCACCGACGAGCGTCAGCGGTTTCCCCTTGGGCGATGTCAATGTGGTCATGGCGGTAGACATGCGGACTCCTCGTTTTCCGAGCGGCTTCCGATGCCCATCGCCACGTCAGCCGCGGATTGTGTGCCGCTCTCAACGTACGAAGATGCGACCCGACCAGCGCGAGTACACGGCTACCCCACTTCCCGGGCCTACTACCTGCGTCCCACGCCAGACCAGCTGGCGATGACCGCCCGCGTCGACGTCGATCCGATGACGGGTTCGCTATCTCATCCGGTACGGGTGATGACCGGCCGAAGTCGACGGAGAACCCTGACTTCGTGGTCGACCGACCGCCTACCGGAACGGAGAACACGATGTCCAAGACCGACGACGAAACCTTCCTCTATCTCGCGACCTACCCGGACGAAGCCACGGCTCGACAGGACTACCAGGTCGTCAAGGACCTGCACGCCGGGGGCTTGGTCGGTTCATACGACGCGGCCGTGGTGACCAAGGACGCCAAGGGCAAGGTGCACGAGAACAAGGACGAGACCGCCACGCGCCACGGCGCCTGGGGCGGCATCGCGGCAGGCGCGGTACTCGGTGTGATCTTCCCGCCCGGGGTCCTCGCCTCGGCCGCCGTCGGCGGCGTCATCGGAAGCGTCAGCGGCCACCTCGCCCGGGGCATGTCCCGCTCGAAGGTCAAAGAACTCGGTGACTTCATCGACCCCGGCCAAGCGGGCCTGGTCGTCATCGGTGAGCTCAAGGTCAAAGAGGCCATCGAGAAGGCTGTCACCAGGGCCGAGAAGGAGACCGCGGAGGAACTCGGGGTCGCGCCCGAAGACATCGACCGGGCGTTGCAGGATGCCTTGAAGGGGCTCTAGCGCGCCGATCGTCCGCCGTCCGGCCGGAACCGGCGGCTAGTTGTTGGCGCGTTGGATGGAGCGTCGGACCAAGCCGCGGATGCCGGGGAGCTGGATTGCGCGCAGCATCATTTCGCCCGCCCACACCTGTGCGCGAGATGCCGGGCGAATCGGCTGATTCCCTTCCGCGCCAACGCCTGTCGCTTGTCCACCTCGGGCCGCAACGCCGTTTCCCAGGCACCGAGGGCGGCGGGATTGTCGTCGCCGTGTGCCGCGAGCGCGGTGCCGAGCCGGTCGGCGCCGTCGAGGGCGAGGGCGGCGCCGTACCCGGCGAAGACCGTTACGCACCAAGCCGCGTCACCGACCAGGACGACGCGGCCCTGGCTCCAGCGGTCCATCACGATCTGGCCGACGGAATCGAAGTAGGCGGTGTCGGGCTCGAGCTGACGAAGCGCCTCGGCGACACCGCCGCCGAGATCCCCGAACGCTCGGGTGAGGGCGGGGGCGGCGCCGAGAGCGAGTTCGGCGGCAGGGTCGGGGCAGCGATAGGCGAAGAACGCCGACGACCTTCCCGGCCCCAGGTTCATCACCGCGCCCGTGCGGCCGGGACCGATGAACGTGGTGCCGACACCGTCGGGCAGGTGGACAGGCGAGGTTTCCAGCGGAAATGCGCCGACCATATGGCCCAGGTCCACGAAATACTCCGACTCGGCACCGAATACGAGCTCTCGAACCCGGGAGTGCACGCCGTCCGCGCCGACGAGGAGTTCGCTGCGCAGGCGGGTGTCGTCACTGAGGGTGACGTCGACCTCCCCGGCGGTCTGGGTAATGGCCCGCACCGTGACGCCGAAACGGATATCGGCGAACTCGGCGACGGCGTCATACAGTGCCGATTCCACATCACCGCGGAACACACTCAAGGCCCGGCCCCCGACGGCGGCCTCGGTGACGGCGGCGGGAATCCTGAGTTTCTCCCGCCCATCAGCGTGGACGAGGACCGAGGTGAAGAAGCCGATATCGCGCGGGGTCAACGCCGGCAGCAACCCGAGCCGCTCGGCAGCGGCGTACCCGGGCCCGTGCAGGTTCACCAGGTAACCGCTACTGCGCCGACTGGGCGCACGTTCGACCACGACGACATCCCAGCCCTCCTGCCGCAATCGCACCGCGGCAGCCAGCCCGGCGATCCCTGCCCCGATGACCGTCGCCCGTCTGCCCGATGACTCGGCTTGCCGCTGCGCGACGCTGTCGATGGCTTCCATTGCCACTCCTCGGTTCGATGTGCTGTCGGCGAGCACTACTCACGACCTCTCGCCATGCGTCAACTAGTAGTTGACGCATGGGCTATCGTCAACCTTTAGTTGACGATCGGTTCGGCCGACATCCCCCAACGACGAGGAGTTGAAGCCCGTGAAACCTCTTAGTACACAAGTTCATTCGTGTCATGGCCCGCCTCGACCCCGCTGAGCCCACCTCCCGCAGCAACCTGATCGTCGCCACCTGGCACGTCCAACGCGCTGCGGGCAGTGAGATTCAGCGAGGAATCCGCCGCCGGGTCGGAAGACTCCGGGCAGCCAGATCTCGCGAAACGAGCGACTCGCATTGCCAGACGGGTTGACGCCACCGAGTGCGAGCAGAGAATCTTGGCGCTCTATGGTTGCTCTCCGCAAACGCAAAAAGGTCAGGCACAATAACCGTGCCTGACCTTTTTGGTAATGCTCCCCCATCTGGACTCGAACCAGAAACCTGCCGATTAACAGTCGGCTGCTCTGCCAATTGAGCTATAGGGGAATACTCTCCTGAACCGTTAGACTCAGGCGGTCTGCCTTGGCGGGCTGACCGAGATGAAACTTTAGCGCATGGCATCGCAGGTTCCCAAATCGGGCCGCTACCTGCGGACATGCGGCGTATAACGATGTGCCGACGAACGGTGGCCGGATCGACAGGGGTGGGGCCGCTGGGGCAGGATGGAGCCCGCACACAGACGTGGGAGGAGCTCCAGGAGATGCTGCGGTTGATCATCGGCGTAGCGGCCGGTTATGTGCTGGGCACCAAGGCCGGGCGCGCGCGCTACGAGCAGATCAGTGCGGCGACGCGGGCCGTCGCGGGGAGCCCGGTGACGAGGAAGCTGGTGTCGGTGAGCCGGCAGAAGCTGTCGGACAAGTTGAGCACGCAGCCGAAGCTGGAGCCGATGGAGCCGATCGACGAGCGCACCACGGTGCTGATCCCGCACAACCAGCTGCGCCGCTGACTCAGGCGCCGGCCGCGTAGCCCTCGCTGCCCATCGCCTGGGCGGCGAGGCTCTTGCGGTACTGCTCGAGCGCGACCAGATCGCCGAACAGGGTCATGTAGGTGTCGGGCTCTTCGCTGGCCGACAGCCGCTGCAGCTTGGACTTCAGTTCGGCGATCTGGCGGCCCACCCAGGCCTCCTGGGTGCGCGCCATGACACCGGTGATGAAGCGCGGGATGTCGTTCTGGGACCGCACCGGCAGCTGCTCGTTGGCGAGCTCGGAGACCAGGGCACGTGTCATCAGGTCGTCGGTGTGGTCGGCCACAGCCGCGACCCATTCCGCGCCGCCGAGACCGGCCGCGGTGCCACCGGCCTGCGCGATCATGATGCGCAGCGCCACGTAGGCCGGGTGGGTGAACGCGGCGGTGTCGATGGAGTCGAAGACCACACCGGCGATGCCGGGGTATTGCAGTGCGGCGCTGAGGGTTTGACGCTGGGCTAGCAGCACCGGATCGTTGGGCGCCGGGCGCACCGAGCTCTCCTCGACCCGCGGCGCGGCGAACTGCTCGCCGCCGGACTTGCCCGCCTGCTTGGCGCCCGCACCGGCGGTGCCGCCCATCCGGTTCTTCTTGGCTTCCTCGCCGACGCGACGAACGACGAGCTGGATGTCGTCCCAGCCGACCCAGCCCGCCAGTTTGGTCGCGTAACCCTTGCGGGTCGCGTTGTCCTTGATCTGGGCCACCACGGGCACGGTGCGGCGCAGCGCCTCGACCCTGCCCTCGACATCGTCGAGGTTGTGTTCGGCGAGCAGACCGCGAATCACGAACTCGTAGAGCGGGGTTCGGCGCGCGACCAGGTCGCGGACGGCGGCGTCACCGGAGTGCTGACGCAGCTCGCACGGGTCCTGGCCGTCGGGGGCGACGGCGATGTAGGTCTGCCCGGCCAGCCGCTGGTCGCCGCTGAAGGCTTTCAGGGCTGCGGCCTGGCCCGCGGCGTCACCGTCGAAGGTGTAGATGATCTCGCCGCGCCAGAAGTTGTCGTCCATCAGCAGCCTGCGCAGCACCTGCAGGTGCTCCTCGCCGAAGGCGGTGCCGCAGGAGGCGACGGCGGTCTTCACCCCGGCCAGGTGCATGGCCATCACGTCGGTGTAGCCCTCGACGACGACGGCCTGGTGCCCCTTGGAGATCTCACGCTTGGCGTGGTCGAGGCCGAAGAGCACCTGGGACTTCTTGTACAGCAACGTCTCCGGCGTGTTCACGTACTTGCCGGGCATGGTGTCGTCGTCGAAGAGCTTGCGCGCGCCGAAGCCGATCACCTCGCCGCCGAGGTTGCGGATCGGCCACAGCAGCCGACGGTGGAACCGGTCGATCGGGCCGCGCTTGCCCTGCTTGGACAGCCCGGCCGCTTCCAGTTCCTTGAACTCGAAGCCCTTGCGCAGCAGGTGCTTGGTGAGCACGTCCCAGCCGCCCGGGGCGTAGCCGCAGCCGAACTGCTGAGCGGCGGCGGCATCGAAGTTGCGGTCGGTCAGGTACTTGCGCGCGGTCTCGGCCTCGGGTTCGCGCAGCTGCGCCACGTAGAACTCGTGCGCGGCGGCGTTGGCGGCGACCAGCCGGGAGCGGGTGCCGCGGTCGCGCTGGACCGAGGTGCCGCCGCCCTCGTAGTTGATCTGATAGCCGATGCGGTCGGCCATCTGCTCGACGGCCTCGACGAAACCGATGTGCTCGATCTGCTGCAGGAACTTGTAGACGTCACCGCCCTCGCCACAGCCGAAGCAGTGGAACAGGCCGTGGTTGGGCCGCACGTGGAACGACGGCGACTTCTCGTCGTGGAAGGGGCACAGGCCCTTGATCGAGTCGGCGCCCGCGCGCTTGAGCGCCACGTACTCGCCGACGACATCTTCGATCCGGACCCGGTCACGGATCGCCGCGATATCGCGATCTGGGATTCGTCCGGCCACGATGAGTGAGTCTAGTCGGGTCCGCTCAGCGGCAGTCCAGCGAGGCGGCGACGCGCTCGAAGCGGCTCTCGGTGTAGGAGGCGATCTGGTCGATCACCACGCGCACCCGGGCGGTGTCGTCGGTGGCGGCGTTCCACCACGGCAGCATCTGGTCGTCCAGGTGGGCGGGCGCGGTGGTGAGCAGGCGGTCGGCGACGGCCTGTACCCGCTCGCGCTGGGTCTGCTGACGGGCCAGGTGGCCGCGGTCGGAGCGCACATAGCGCAGTGCGACGGTCTTGAGGACCGCGACCTCGGCGGCCACGATCGGCGGCACGATCAGATCGGCCTCGTAGCGCAGGAGCGGGCCCGGCCCGTAGCGCTCGTGGGTGGCGGCGATCGCGGCGGTCGCGAACCGGCCGACCAGCTCGCTGGTGAGCCGCTTCAGCGCGACCGAGGCGGCGAAGGTGCCGTCGTAGTCCACCGCGTCGGCGACGACGTCGAGTTCGGACAGCCGCTGCGCGGCGGCGGCGAGCGCGTCGATCGACTGGTCGGGGTGCTGGCCGTGGCCCTGTTCGGCGAGGGCGGCCTGTTCGCTGGGGTCGGCCAGGGCGCGCAGGTCGATCCGGCCGACGATCACGCCGTCCTCCACGTCGTGCACCGAGTAGGCGACGTCGTCGGACCAGTCCATGATCTGGCATTCCAGGCTCTGCTTGCGGTCCGGCGCGTCCTTGCGGACCCAGGCCAGGCGCTCGAGGTCGTCCTCGTAGGCGCCGAACTTGGTGCCGGAACCGCTTCTGCCCCACGGGTATTTGAGGGTCGCGTCGAGCGCGGCGCGGGTCAGGTTGAGGCCGGCGCTGTCTCCGGCGGGGTCGAGAACCTTCGGTTCGAGGCGGGTCAGGATGCGCAGGTTCTGCGCGTTGCCTTCGAAACCGCCGTATGCGTCGGCGAATTCGTCGAGGGCGCGTTCGCCGTTGTGACCGTAGGGCGGGTGGCCGATGTCGTGGGCGAGGCCGGCCAGGTCGACGAGGTCGGGGTCGGCGCCGACGCCGTCGGCGATGCTGCGGCCGATCTGGGCGACCTCGAGCGAGTGGGTGAGCCGGGTGCGCGGGGTGTCGCCCTCGCGCGGGCCCATGACCTGGGTCTTGTCGGCCAGACGGCGCAGCGCCGCGGAGTGCAGCACGCGGGCTCGGTCGCGGGAGAACTCACTGCGGTGGCCCTTGTCCGCGGCGCCCGGCCAGGCGGTCTTGCCCGGCTCGTGAACCATCCGTTCCCGGTCGTGCGGGGTGTAGCTGTCGGTCATCGAATCTCACTGTCCCGCCGTGTAAGAGAAATCTGCCGAGAAATGGGTGAGCTGGTACCAGAGCAGCGCGCCGGTCTCGCGGGCGATGCCGTGGAACTGCGATTCCCTGGTGTAGACCGCCGGTCCGGTGCGGGTCGGCGCGGTCCACGCGTCCAGTCCGGCGTCGCGAGCCATCGTCCTGGTCCGCAGTGAATGCCACGGATCGCTCACGAGTACGGCCGATGACATCCCGCGCGCCTGCATGGCGGTCGAGACCGCTTCGACGCTGCGCAGGGTGTCCGATCCGGTCTCCACCGCGAGGATGTCCGCGCTGGGGACGCCCTTGTCCTCGAGGTAGCGCTTGCCCGAGGCTGCCTCGGTGTAGAGGTCGCCCTCCTGTTTGCCGCCGACGGTGATCACCCGGGGCGCGACACCGGCTTCGTAGAGCCGCCACGCCTGGTACAGCCGCGCCTCGAACACCGACGAAGGGGTGCCCGAATACTGCGCGGCGCCGAGCACCACGATCGCGTCGGCGTTGGTGTAGTCGTCGATCCGAGCGACCTGCCACACCCGGAAGGCCGTTCCGGCGACGAGCACCACCCCCATCAGCACCGCCCCGGCGATGATCCGGCCGATCCACCGCGAGACCGACGACGCGAGCCCGTGCGGGCGCCGAGCATCCGGGGCAGGTGCGGCCGTTCGCGGGAAACCCGATTTCATCCTGATCAGTCTGCCAGGTCGGGCCGACCGCCGATCATGCCAGCGGTCACCACCGGATTCCGGTCCGGTGAACTACCGATGGCGCGACCGCCGGTCCAGTCCAGGCGCGCGGCGATGTCGACCATCGAGCGGACCAGTGGACGGTGTCCGCCTACGCCTCGGATCTGGGTTTCACCCTGACCGGACCCGCCTTCGCGGCGCGCTGACCCCACCGCGGACAGCGGACGCGACACCGATTCGAGTAGTCCAACCACTCGACAATCGCCTGGTCAGGGGCGTGTACTGGGACTGGTGCCCTGCGACGACACCAGGACACCGAGTTGGGCGGTCTGGTCAACCGGGTAGCCCTCCCACTGGTCGTCCGCCAGGCGGGCGGCATCTCCCGGTCCCCCTGGACCGGGAGCACGCAGGTTCCACAAGCATCCCTCTGTTGCGCGAACCCTCGTTTTCGTACCAACGGCTCCTCGAAGGAGGTTGCCCTCAGAGATCTCCGCGCGACCCCCCACCATCGCGATCCGGAGTCGCATGACCCGCCAAGAATCTGCTGGCCGGGGCGTTGTCGGCAGGCCGACAGCCTGATCTACTGTCCATCCTGCTCGCGATGCCCATGGCCGGCATCGGGTCGGCGGTGTAACCCACCGTCAGGAGTCGGCGGCGTCAGAACCGTCGGAGGAACGGCATCATGGCCCGGGCCAGGTGCCGTTTTTCTGTCCCGTCGGACTCACCAGCCCCGTTCGCGCCACTCGGCGAGGTGCGGACGCTCGTCGCCGAGGGTGGTGTCGTCACCGTGGCCCGGGTAGACGACGGTGTCGTCGGCGAAGCGGTCGAACAGCTTGGTGGTGACATCGGTGAGCAGGGTGTCGAAGTCGGCCGGGTGGTGGGTCTTGCCGACGCCACCGGGGAACAGGGAGTCGCCGGTGAAGAGGTGGGCCCGGCCCGCGCCGTCGACGAGGGCCAGCGCGATGGAGCCGGGGGTGTGGCCGCGCAGGTGGATCGCTTCGAGGACGATATCGCCGACCTGGACCGTGTCGCCGTCGGCGAGCAGGCGGTCGGGTTGCACCGGCAGCGGAGCGGCGTCGAGGGGGTGGGCCGCGGTCGCGACGCCGAGGGCGCCGGCGACCTCGGACAGCGCCTGCCAGTGGTCGGGGTGCTGATGGGTGGTGACGATCAACTCGATCTGGCCCGGGGTCTCCTGGCCGGTCAGCTCGAGGATGCGGGCGGCGTCGTTGGCCGCGTCGATCAGGATCGCGGCACCGGTGGCGGTGCTCTGCACGAGGTAGGTGTTGTTGTCCATCGGGCCGACGGACATCTTCACGATGCGGGCGCCGGGCACATCCCGCTGCTGGGCGGCCCCGCTCGCGGTGACATGTCCGGTGTAGAGGCGATCGACTGTGGCCATGCGCCGATCGTAGAAGCCACGCTGCGCGCCGTCGTACCCGCGTGGTCGCCGTGCGCCCGTTAGATTCGACACATGCGGCAGTCGAGGAAGAGTTCGGCCCCACGTCCGGTTCCGGTACGCGCCATGGCCGGTCTGCTGTGCGCGATGTTCGCCGCGCTGAGCCTGCTGTGCGCGCCGGGCGCGACCGCCGAGCCGCCGTCGCGGATGGGACCGCAGGTGGTCGACGCCGCCGAGGTGCTCAGCGGCGCCGACGAGGCCGGGGTGCTCGAGGCGGTCGATCGGCTCTACCGCGACCACCAGGTGAAGCTCTGGGTGATCTACGTGCGGAACTTCGCCGCGATGGCGCCGCGCGACTGGGCCGCGCGGACCGCCGAGCTGTCCGGGTTCTCCGATCGCGATCTGCTGTTGGCGGTGGCCGTGGACGATCGCGGCTACTGGCTCCACGGCGTCCTGCCCGACGCCGTCAGCGACGGGGAGCTGGACGCGCTGCTGGCCGGCACGGTGGAACCGGATCTGCGCGACCGCGAATGGGCGCAGGCCGGGATCGACACCGCCGACGGCATCGGGTCGGCGATGCGCGGCGCGGGCGTGCCGTGGGGCTGGCTGGTCGGCATCGGGCTGGTGGTCGTCGTGGGCGCGGGTGGGCTGATCCTGTTCTCCCGCAAGCGTCGTCGCGATCAGGATCGGGCCGAACTGAGCACCGCCCGCGAGGTCGATCCGGCGGATTCGGGTGCGCTGGCCAAGCTGTCGCTGCCGACGCTGCAAGCGCTCTCGCGCGAACGGCTCGTCGAGATCGACGACGCCGTGCGCACCAGCGCCGAGGAATTGGCCCTGGCCACCAGCGAATTCGGCGAGACCGCTGTGACGCCGTTCCGCACCGCGCTCGACGCCGCCCGCGCCGCCACCGCGAAGGCGTTCACGATCCGCCAGCAGCTCGACGACGCCGTCCCGGAGACCCCGGACCAGCAGCGCAGCATGCTGATCGACCTGATCTCCACCGCGGGCAAGGCCGACCGTGAACTCGACACCCAGGTGACCGACTTCGACGCCATGCGCGATCTGCTCATCGACGCGCCGGCCCGGCTGGACGGACTCACCCGCGACATCGTCGACCTGACCGCGCGCCAGCCCGCGTCCGAAGCCGAACTGGCCCGGCTGAATTCGGCCTACCCGGCCTCGGTGCTGGCGCCGATCCACGACAACGTGCGGATGGCGGCGGAACGGATGACCTTCGCCGAGCAGAACATCGATACCGCCCGCACCGCGCTGACCAGGCCGGTCGGCCAGCAGGGCGGCGCGGTCGCGGCGATCCGCGCGGCCGAGGGCGCGATCGGCCAAGCCCGCACGCTGCTCGACGCGGTGGACCAGGCCGCGACGAACATCCAGCAGGCTCGCGACGGGCTGCCCGCCGCGCTCGACGAACTC